>NZ_CM149661.1:600000-785000 GCF_056173165.1 Pseudoalteromonas sp. QJM3NY_12 | reverse complement strand
TGTGTTAGGCCTGCCGCCAGCGTTCAATCTGAGCCATGATCAAACTCTTCAATTAAAAAGTTTTATGTCTTTCGACAGCTCAATGAATTCTGAATTTATTTAATATCTTTCGATATTGAATTGACTGTGCTGCAATAAATAAATTTATTGCTGTTGGTCACTCAGTTTCAATTGAGACTCTAAATTTGTTTGCCTCACTACCTAAGTAGCTTGGCTGTTAGAACTCAATCTGTACGAGTGCCCACACAGATGATTGCTTTATATTGTTAAAGAACGTTGCGATTAAAGCGTTAAACTTTATCTCGCTAGGGCTGCGCATATTACGCTTTCCTATTTTTTTGTCAACACTTAATTTTGTTAAACTTGAAAGTTTTCAAAACTAAGTTTTACTCGACTCACTGAGTAGCTCGTGCCTCGCTATGCGTTGGCGTTCCCCGTCTCAGTGGGGTCGCATTATAGGGCGAATCGATTTTAACGCAAGCGTTTTTAAACGCTTTTTTGCATTTAATTTTTACCCCAAAGATACCCCACCCAGACACACAAGATACCCACAAAACCCTGTGGATAACCTTGCTTTTACCCTACTATCCTAACGCAGAAACAAAAAAGCACCTTTACATAGGTGCTTTTTATAGAGAGTTTATCTTAATCGTTAATACAAAATGCTATAAAGCTTGCGACGATATTTAGCAGCTAGCGCATCGCCATCTGGTAAAGACGCAATAACAGCCAAGAAGTTTGGCTTAGCCTCATCAAAATTCAGATCTTTCTTAAGAATAGTAAAGAGTGCTTCTAATGCTTCTTCTTTCCTTCCTGCTTCATTGAGTAGGTTACTTAGCTCCATTTGTAATTCAAGCTCATTAGGATGCTTGGCTACCCTTTCTTGCAATGCTTTTATTTCAGGTGAATCAGTTGCCTCTAGTGCAGCCTCACATTTAGCTTTAATGTTATTAAAGTATGCATCTTGATCTTGTGCTTCTATTGTTTCTATTAATGCTGCGGCTTCATCGAGTTTGTGAATCTGTATACATATATCTGCAAGCACTAATTTAATTCTCGCATTAGTACTATCTAATTCATACGCTTGCTTAGCATAATTAAACGCGGCATTTAAATCACTATTAACCAGTGCTTGCTTGGCTTGCTCTAATAAAAGGTCTTGTTGTGCAGGTAAGTGTTTAGATAGGGCATCACGTACTTGGCTTTCTGTTTGTGCACCCGCTAATACATCAACTGGAGCTGAGTCTTTTAATAACACTAAGGTAGGCAAAGTTTGTAAACCGACTTGCTGGGCAAGTTGCGAGGCCAAAGCTTGCTCTGCATCACAATCTAAGTTTGCAACAACTATATAGTTATTATATTCGGCGGCTAGCTTATCTAAAATAGCTGCTTGGCTAATACATTCTGGGCTTTGTGGCGAAAAAAAGTTAAGTAGTACTAACTTTTGTTGTGATGTTTCACCTAATACTTGCTGAAGGTTTTGTGCGTTAAGATTAACTTTATTGCTCATTGAGTTATTGCCATGTTCATCTATTTAGGTTTTTATATGGTGATGAAGATAATAATTACAAGCCATATATTTAAATCATTTAAATCATTTAAATACATTATAAGGTAGCGAGGGAAATATGAAATTAGTATATGCGAGTGCACTGTGTTTATTAGTTAGCCCATTATTAAGTGCGCAAACACTCAAGTTGGATCTTAATAAAAGTATGCCAGCAATAGAAAAGCTTTATCTAGATTTACACCAGTCACCTGAACTGTCTTATCATGAGCAGCAAACCGGTAAAAAAATGGCTTCGCAGCTTCAAAAGCTTGGGTTTGATGTAACCAATAGCGTTGGCGGTTATGGCGTCGTAGGTATATATAGAAATGGTCAAGGCCCTACCGTTATGATTCGAACTGATACTGATGCTTTACCGATAACAGAACAAACTGGAAAAGCATACGCATCAACTGTTACCACAGTAAATGAACAAGGTAGCAAAGTCGGTGTTATGCATGGTTGTGGTCATGATATTCATATGAGTTCATTTATAGGCACCGCGCAACAACTAATTAAAAATAAACAGTCGTGGCAAGGTACTTTAATGATGGTTGCGCAACCAGCTGAAGAAGTTGGGGGTGGTGCAAAAGCAATGCTAAGTGAAGGGTTATTTAGCAAATACGCAAAACCTGATCATATTATTGCTTTACATGTTAGTGCCAGTGTACCGGCAGGAAAAATTGCTCTGAAAAATGAGTACACTATGGCAAGCGTCGACTCAGTTGATATTTCCATAAAAGGTAAAGGAGGCCATGGAGCCTATCCACATACGACTGTTGACCCTGTTATTATTGCTGCTCGCACCATTTTAGCATTACAAACAATTACGAGTCGGGAGTTATCTCCTCTTGAACCATCAGTGATCACTGTTGGATCTATCCATGGCGGCTCAAAACACAATGTAATTTCTGATGAAGTAAAGCTAAAACTTACTCTGCGTAGCTATAACCCGGAAGTTAGAAATGCGCAAATTGCTGCGATTAAACGTATTACTGCAGGTATTGCACACAGTGCTGGCTTAGAAGAAGCGCTCTACCCAGAAGTGTATGTTCATGAAAGTGAATCGATTCCATCTACTTACAATAATCCGGAGCAAACAAATATAGTTAGGAGTGCCATTGCTGATGCAATTGGTGTAAAAAATGTACTTGAAACTAAAGCTGTTATGGCTGGTGAAGACTTTGGACTATATGGTAGAACAGATGAAAACATCCCCATTACTTTATTTTGGTTAGGCGGAGTTAACCAACAGCAATATACAAATGCAATGAAAAATAATGAAACACTCCCTTCATTACATTCAAGTAAATTTGCTCCCGATTATAAAGTAGCGCTTCCAACAGGAATAACTGCAATGAGCAATGCCGCTGTAGCATTATTCAATCAATAATCTTCAAGGTTATTTTTAAGCCCTGAGTTTAATTTACCGCAGGGCTTTTTTTGTAACTCGACTTTTTATACGGCGCTTTCTTTGTACGTTTAGCAAAACGCTTCTTAGGCGATGTTTTTGGCAAATGTGCAAATACATTACTATCGCAGTTAGTTGCTTGGCTTACAAAATTAGTTAAATCAGCTAGCAAAGGCTGTATAAATTGCTGATAACTCATTGCTTGCTGAGCGATATCTCCTAAACTCGACTCCCATTTTGCAGTTAAATCGGGGCTTGATAACCCCTCAGGTAATACACCAATTAGTGCCAGACCTGTTTCAGTTGCTTTAATTGCTTTTCCTTCACGTTTTAAAAATCGACGTTTAAATAATAGTTCAATGATACCTGCGCGAGTGGCTTCAGTACCAAGGCCATCTGTCTCTTTTAATATTTTTTTGATTTGCGAGTCTTTTACATAACGGCTAATTCCCGTCATAGCAGCAAGTAAGGTTGCATCGGTAAAATGAGCAGGAGAAGTTGTATGCTTTTGCACCACCTCACCTTTAGTACAGGTAAGTACCATGCCTTTTTCCAAATAAGGCAATGTTGCTTCTTCTTTAAGTTCTGACTTACCCATAAGCAATTTAAAACCCAAGTCTACATCTTGTTTTACATTAGCTTTGAATAAACCACCCGCTATAGTTACCTCTACCTTGGTTTCGTTGTAAATGTAATCGGGATAAAACTGAATTAAATAGTGTCGACTTATTAACTGATAAATTTTTTCTTCATCACTTGCTAAACTCACAGTTTTTAACTGTTTAGCTGTTGGTACAATCGCGTGGTGAGCTGCTACTTTTGAATCGTTAAAACATTTACTTCGTTTTTTTGCATCTGCTCCATTAACAAATTCTGCTTTTTGGGCTCCATTTACTGCAATCGCTTTTAGTATCGCAGCTGCATCTTGATGATGATCTTTTGGTAAATAACGATTATCTGAGCGTGGGTAAGTAATTAACTTATGACGTTCATATAAAACCTGGCAAGTATCGAGCACTTTTTGCGCTGGCATTCCGAACGCTTTAGCGGCATCTATTTGTAAAGCAGACAAATTATAGGGAAGCGGCGCGGTTTGTTTTTTTTGCTTTTGCTCAAGAGCAGTTACGCTTGCTGGTTGATTAGCGATACGTGAAGTTACATTTTCAGCTAAAGCTTTGTTAAGCACTCTGCCCTCTTCATCTTGATAAGGTTCGCACGCTTTACTTGGTATCCACTTAGCAGTAAATGATTGCTCCTTAGGTGTATCAAGGTGAGCAAGTACTTCATAAAATGGTTTTGATACAAAATTTGCTATCTCGTTATCGCGATTAACTACTAGGCCCAAAATGGGTGTTTGCACTCGCCCAACCGACAATACATTACCAAATCCCGCTTTTTGCCCCGCTAATGTGTATGCACGCGTCAAGTTCATGCCAAACAACCAATCAGCACGAGACCGCGCAAGAGCAGAAACACTCAAAGGAATAAAGTCACGGTTAGCACGCATACTATTTAGTGACTTTTTAACTGCCGTTAAGTTTAAGTCACTGATCAGTAAGCGCTGAATATTTTGCTTTTTTGCTTGGCTGATTTTTGCTTGTTCTATTACTTCATCAACTAATAACTGGCCTTCACGGTCAGGATCGCCAGCATGTACAAGTGTTGTTGCTTGTTTGATTAGCTTTTTTAAAATAGTGAGTTGTTTACGAGTTTTAGGCTTTGCTTTAAGTTGCCAATGCTCAGGCACAATAGGTAAATGTTCAAATCGCCACTTTTTAAAACGCTCATCATAGTCATCGGGTTCTGCTTGCTCGAGCAGATGACCTATGCACCAAGATACGCAATCACCATTCGCCACTTCAATATAGCCATCATGCTTTTTATGCGGTTTAGGAAGTGCGTCTGCAATAGCGCGACCCAACGAGGGTTTTTCAGCAATATAAAGTTTCATAACCAAAAGCTCTAACACTGTTCATATAAACAGTAGTCTAGCATATCATTTTAAAACGAGGGGTGTTTTTGTAGTTATTAACTTAAAGCTTTATTTCGCTTATTAGCAAAAATATATAAAAGAGGAAGATAACACACTACAATAGTGCCAATATTAATTAATGGCAGCAAAGTTTTATACATATAAGTGCTGTACGATAAATCCCAAAGGTGACGGTCAACTAGACGAAACAACTGCAGGATGGGTGCACCAATAACCACAAGTTGGCCCAGTACGCATTGCCACAAATGCACTTTATCTTTCAGGCCCAAATAAGCAATCAGAGCCATCCACGCTAAATCATTAAATGCCCAAATTATATAACGATATATGTAGGTACCGTCATCAAACTCTTTGATTGATGAATGAATTAAAGCACCAAAAAGAAAAAAAGCGGCTGTTAATAAAGTAAACCTTAAAGCACAAAAATCTTTTCGTAAATAAAAAACAAAAATAGCTGGGCTCAAAAAAAGCATCCAGCTACTGTTTGTAATCTCTAAGACTTTATCAAACCAATCAGGCATGATTACTTAGTAAAATTCGTTTTTTTATCATCGTCATCGCCATTTCCATTACCAGGCATACTACAAAACTTATCCAACATATTCACTCCAGTTTAATTACATCTGTTAATAAAGGTGTATTCTATGCTAAAAAAGTAACAAAACCAATAAATTCTATCTAATATCAATAGGATCTGATTCTTTCGCCTTGCCTTGTAAGATTGAAATTTCCACCCGGCGGTTACGTCTTCGATCTTCTCGGGAGTCGTTCGGCACTAAAGGTCTGGTTTCTGCACGCCCCACGACCATCATTCGTGTCTTATCAAAACCAGCAACTTTTTGCAGCTCACTTGCTACCGCAACAGCTCGTTTAGAGGACAAATCCCAGTTATTAATATAAAGCTCATTAGAGACTTGGAAGTCATCAGTGTGACCGGAGACGGTGATCTCCCCGGGAACATCTTTTAGTAACCGGCCAATATCTTGAATGATAGGTTTAAATTGGGGTTGTAAAAACGCACTGCCCGATGGAAACGAACCATTCTCTCTAATACGAATAATGATTTGCTGACCTAATGACTCAAGCTCAATAGCTCCATCAATAATTTGCTTTTCGAGTTGTTGTGCAATTTTTTTAACTAAATCATTTATTTGTTCTTGATCGGCAGCAGAAACAGCAGGCGCTGAAGCAACTTCTTCTGAGGTGCTGCTAGACTCACCGCCTCGTTTTTCGCCACGTTGTTCTTGGCGTCCGCCAGCTGAGCTTTCATCGCCCGCCTGAAACTCTAGCATTTGCTGAGTCATTTCAACTGTTTGCTGCTGAATAGTTTCAATGGGGGTCGGCTCAGGCTTACCTGGAGTAAACTCCATCGCAATAACTGAGGTGCCTTTTGGAATATCTTTAACTTCTATTTTATTTTGTACACCAAAAGCAAACTTCATAGAGCCTGCAATTTGCTTAAATTTAAGCACATCCATTTCAGAAAACGCGAGTAAGAGTACAAAAAAGCACATTAATAGCGACATTAAATCGGCAAATGTCCCCATCCATGCAGGTAACCCTGGGGGTGGGCATTTACACTCTTCATCAGACATAACTATTCCTCAGTGTTTACCGCGCGTTTAGACTCAGCCAAATAATTTTTCAAGATCCCCTCAATTACTTTAGGGTTTTGGCCATCTTGAATGCCTAATACTGCATCCAAAATAAGTCGCTGGTTCATTGCTTCTTCGTCTTTACGCAATTCAAGTTTTACCTGAATAGGAATGGCGACAACATTCGCCAAAAATGCCCCATACAACGTTGTTAACAAGGCTACAGCCATTGCTGGGCCGATTGCTTTTGGGTCATCCATATTTGATAACATAGCCACCAAACCGATTAATGTACCAATCATCCCCATTGCAGGAGCAATATCACCTAACGATTTAAATAAGCTTGCGCCCATTTCATGGCGAGTTGTAGTGAGGGAAATATCTTTTTGTAATGTAGCGCGCACTACATCTGCATCATGCCCATCTACGAGCATATCAACGCCTTTGCGCATAAATGGATTTGGAATTTCAGCCTCTTCCAATGCTAAAAACCCGCCTTTTCGGGCAGAATCGGCTAGCTCAACCGCCTTTTCAATTAAGGCTTCAGGGGGTTCAATTTTAAACATAAACGCTTTAGCACAAACCTTACCAATGCCTAAAAATTGCGACATAGTAAAATTGGATAAAACGATAAAAAGGGAGCCACCAAATACAATAACCACGGAAGGAGTATTGTAAAACATACCGACTTCGCCGCTACTACTCATAAACATGGACATGACAATTAAGCCAATTGCGCCAAGGATCCCAATAATGGTTGCTAAATCCACATTCCCTCCAAAGGTTTTATATTTTTTCTTCGCAAGCGTTGTTATTAAATGTATATCGGCAAGATACTGAAATACTTAAGTGATTTTTATGATAAACGATAAAATTACGATTAGTCCTATTTTAGATCAACATAGGTAATCAATCTAACTAATCAGAATTTATAATTTAAAAAATAACGCTGAAGCGCAGTAAAACCCAATTAACAGCATTTATCTATCAAAAAAACATAACATTCTTTGACCTAGTTTAGCATTCCCCCTAAAATTGGCGTTTAAATTTATTATGTAAGTTGAAAATAAAGATGGCGACTAAAAAACCTGAAAATTTAAGTTTCGAACAAGCACTAGAAGAACTAACAACAATTGTCAGTGAAATGGAACAAGGTGATTTATCGCTTGAACAGTCTTTAAAGCAATTTGAGCGCGGCATTGCATTAGCCAGTGTGTCTTCCGGTAAACTTCAACAAGCCGAGCAAAAGGTGTCGATATTAATGGGTAATGACGAAAAAGCACCGCTTACTCAATTTAATAACGATATGGAATAATTGTGAGCATAAAAGAACAAATAAAGCTTGCTCAAGATGATGTAGCCAATACTCTCAATCTTTATTTCGAACAACCTCTTGAAAGCGACAACACCATAAAAGAAGCCACCCATTATAGTTTAATGAATGGCGGGAAAAGATTGCGGCCCTTTTTAGTTTATACCACAGGTAAAATGTTAGGTGCTGACAAGCGTGATTTAGATGTACTTGCAGCAGCGATAGAATGCATTCACAGTTATTCATTAGTGCATGACGATTTGCCCGCTATGGATGACGATGATTTACGTCGTGGCCGTCCTACATGTCATATTGTCTATGGTGAAGCACAAGCTATTTTAGCAGGTGACGCACTGCAAACCTTAGCATTTGAGCTTATTGCTAAGCACACATTTAAATGCTCAACAGAAGCTCAGTTAAAAATGATTGCAGAATTAGCCCATGCTTCAGGCTTGCAAGGAATGGTTGCCGGACAAGGCCGCGATATTGCAGCAACAGATAAAGTTATTACGGTTGATGAATTAGAACGTATTCATAAACTTAAAACCGGCGCATTAATAAATTGTGCGATTACTTTGGGCGCACTTTGCGCTCCTAATATTAGCCAACATACTTTAGATAACTTATCTACTTTTGGGTATGCTATTGGGCTGGCCTTTCAGGTTCATGACGACATTTTAGATGTTGAGGGCGACACACTGACTTTAGGTAAGCCTCAAGGGTCAGATATTGCTGCTAATAAAGCGACATACCCCGCTTTATTAGGTATGCTAGGTGCTAAGCAAAAAGCACTAAATTTGATACAGCAAGCCCATGAGGCGTTAGCCAATATTGACGCAGACACGACCGACTTAGCGGCATTGGCAAACTATTTAATTGAACGTGACCATTAAACATGGCTAAAACGTATTAACTCTTAGAACAAAATTATTACTGAATATTAGTTTACCTCTTAAATCTAACTTTTGAGGAAAGTTAATATTAGCGAAGGATATATAAAAAACCATGACACTTGATAGCAGCAAGTATCCATTACTTAATTTGGTGAACGAACCAGTCCACTTGCGAGACTTAGCACAAGATAAGCTTCCTGCATTTAGCCATGAATTGCGTGATTACTTACTCAATTCAGTATCGCAAAGTAGCGGCCATTTAGCGTCTGGTTTAGGAACCGTAGAACTTACCGTTGCATTACATTATGTGTACAACACTCCCGACGACCGTTTAGTTTGGGATGTAGGTCATCAAGCCTACCCACATAAAATACTAACGGGACGTCGTGACCAAATGCACACCATTCGTCAAAAAGATGGATTGCACCCATTTCCATTTAGAGACGAAAGTGAATACGATACGTTTAGTGTTGGCCATTCAAGTACCTCTATTTCAGCGGCGCTGGGTATGTCTATTGCTGCGCAAAAAGAAGGCAGAGGTCGTAAAACAGTGGCGGTGATAGGCGATGGCGCAATTACCGCAGGTATGGCCTTTGAAGCGATGAATCACTTAGGTGATGTTAAATCAGATATGTTGATTATTTTGAACGATAACGAAATGTCGATTTCTGAAAACGTCGGCGCGTTAACCAATCATTTTGCGCGTATTTTATCAGGTAGCTTTTATACCAACATCCGCGAAGGCAGTAAAAAGCTTCTTTCTGGTGTACCGCCGGTAAAAGAACTTGCCAGCCGTATGGAAGAACACATTAAAGGGATGATGATCCCGGGTACTTTTTTTGAAGAATTAGGCCTAAACTATATTGGTCCAATTGATGGTCATGATGTGAATATGCTGGTTGATACGCTGCGTAACATGCGTAACTTAAAAGGCCCACAACTTTTACATATAAAAACCCAAAAAGGCAAAGGTTACAAGCCCGCAGAAGCCGATCCGATTGGTTATCATGGCGTACCAAAATTTGATCCTGCGACTTCAAGTTTACCGAAATCTAAACCAAGTGCAGCGACTTTCTCAAATGTATTTGGTGATTGGCTTTGCGATATGGCAGAGCAAGACAACAAGTTAATGGCAATTACTCCTGCGATGCGTGAAGGTTCGGGAATGGTGCGCTTTTCTAAAGAACACCCAGAACAATATTTTGATGTGGCAATTGCTGAGCAACACGCTGTAACCCTTGCTGCAGGTTTTGCTTGTGAAGGGTTAAAACCCGTTGTTGCTATCTACTCTAGCTTTTTACAACGTGCGTATGATCAACTAATTCACGACGTTGCATTGCAAAACCTACCGGTATTATTTGCTATTGACCGCGCAGGTATTGTCGGAGCTGATGGTGAAACTCACCAAGGCGCCTATGACCTAAGCTTTATGCGCTGTATTCCTAACATGGTTATTATGGCACCTAGCGATACTAACGAATGCCGTCAAATGCTATACACTGGCTATCAAGCCAATTGCCCAGTAGCTGTGCGTTACCCGCGTGGCAGTGCGGGCACAGCAGAGGTTCAAAGCGCTATGCAACAGCTCGAAATTGGTAAAGCTAACGTAATTAAACAAGGTGCTAAAGTAGCTATATTGTCATTCGGTACCTTGCTTGAAAACGCCCAATTAGCCACTGATGAGCTCAATGCCACTTTAGTTAATATGCGATTTATTAAACCACTTGATACTGGTTTAATTGATGAACTTGTCGCTAACCACGATATCATTGTAACACTTGAAGATAATGCAATTTCTGGTGGTGCAGGTTCGGCAGTTAATGAGTATTTAGCTACTCAAAAAGCGGCTGTAAAAATACTTAACTTAGGTATACCGGATGAATTCATTAAACACGGTACTCAACAGCAAATGCACGATGAAATGGGGTTAGGTGAGCAAGGTATATTAACCTCAATCAAAGCATTTATGAGCTAATACTTATAGTGTTTAATAAAAAAGGAGCCATTGGCTCCTTTTTTATTGCTAACTTTAACATCTAGCGCATCCACACTTTAATGTCGGCTAAGCCATTACTTTGCAATAGGCCAATCTGCTGTTCAACATTCGGGTTTTGCTCAAACTCAAATGCATCTAATTGCTCATCAAAGGTAATGTTAGCAACGCCATCGCCGCCGCGTTTTTTAACTTGATGCAATGCGATATCAGCTAAATTAATCGATGTTTCCCAGCTAATAACTTGACCACCTAGCAGAGGTAGCGGATAGAAAGACCAACCCACTGACGCTGTTATATTGGTTGTCTCACCGTTAGGAAGTTGGAAGGTATAATCGGCAATAGCTTGGCATAATTCAGATACATAGCTGTCGATTAAATTACACTTAAAATCGCGTAATAACAGTAAAAACTCATCACCACTCCACCGAGCAACATAATCAGAGCCTTGAGTACGCGAGTTAAGTAATGCCGCTACTTGTTGTAAACAGCTATCTCCAGCAATAGGACCATAGGCATCATTAATACGGCTAAAATTATCTAAATTAATAATTAATAGCACCAAAGATTTACCCTGAGCCTGCAATGACTGCGAGTTACGTTGAAAATGCTCAATATCTTTTGGTAATTGATCAAACAAGAAACGACGACTTCTCAGCCCTGTTAGCTCATCAGAGTGACTAACAAGTTTAAGCTGAGAGTTTACTTGGTTTAATTTATCATTTGCTTGGCGAAGCTCTAAGGTTCGCTCAGTAATAAGCCCTTCGAGTACTTGTTGCTTGCGTCGCTCTTGAACTTTAAAGACCCAAAACACTAAATAAAAGAGCAACACAAAACCACTGGTGATCAGTAACCTAAAGTAGATAGTTTCACCAAATCGCTCTGGAACAATAAACGCATATTCTGCTGATTGCGCTTTACCCCAATCCTCACCTTGGCGTTTAGTTTCTAATTCGAATAAAAACATACCGGCGGGTAAATTTGTATAAATTGCTTCTCTGCGGGTATTTGCATAGCGCCAATCGTTATCAAGTCCATTGAGTTTATATCTAAACTCAATACTTGCCGGAGCGTAATAATCAATCGCGGTATAGGTAAGTGTCACATCACGCTCATCAGTCTCAAGAACCGGTTTTTTACCTAAAGCAGCTGCTGCGAGCTTTCGTGATGGCGTGGTTAAGGTTTCTATAGTTGGTTTAAGCGAACGTAATCCAAATAACTCTACGTCTTTAGGGATTTCTACAACGCCTTGCAAACTGGGATACCAAATAGAGTTATCCGTATCAACTACGGCATCATGGCCTAAACCATTACAGCATTGGCTGGCTTTACCATCGAGCTGACGGTCAAATGAAGAGATCACTTCTTCTACTTTTAGGCTTTCGATGTTGGCTTTAAATTGCTCAACAGGCATACGGTAAACCCCTTTCATGGTGCTTACCCAAATTCGCTTTGAGGTGTCATCGTATTCTAAGCTGAATATAGAACCATATGGCAGTCCATTGGCGGCGTCTAGTTGCTGCCATTGCCCTTGTCCACTGCGATAAAACAAACCATCATTCAACGAACCAATTAAAATACCTACGCCTTTAATGTGTAAAATGCTAGTAACGTACGCACTTTCTAAGGTGGTTTGGTCACCTATTTTTTCTATCCCGCGTTCAGTAAAGTAATACGCGCCTTTACTGGTACCAATCACGCCAAAATTTGGTTTATCTAGAACATAAGTAACAAACTTACTACCTAAGAACGCATTGTACGCAAAAGGGTTTAAGCCATTATAATTTAGACGATATAACCCTCGTCCGGTGCCTACCCAAAAGCCGCCTTTAGTTGAAGTGCTAATTGCAAAAACAGGGTTATCGCTCAAAGCACGAGCAGGGAAACTATATAAGGTATTCGACTCATAGAAAAACAAGCCTCTGCCAGTAGCAACATAAAGGCGATCACCATCAAATTGCAGGTCATGTACCGAGGCATTTCCATACTTGGCACTATTGATAACATTGATAAAGGTTTTATCGGCATCAAAATAACCAATACCACTTTTATTGGCAATCCATAACTTACCATCAGGTGATTTACTAATCGCCATCACCGCTTCGGTCATTTTAGAAATGGCTGAATGGCGCTCTATTCGCCCTTCATGAGCAAGCCATAACCCTTCACTAAAACTCGCTAGCCATATGTTATTTTCATCATCTCTAAATATATCGGCAAACCAAATACTCTGATCTAATTGGCTGGGTTCAACCCACTGCCAATCATTAGATTTAGCTCTAAATAATAAACGTCCATAGGTTGATATCCACAAGCCGCCATTACCATCGCTCATAAACTTATACACAGCTGAGTTATTAGCATTGGGAAGTGGAAACGGACGTAGCTCGTCATCTAAATCTAAAAAGTAAGCCCCTAACTCAGAAGCTAGGTACAAATTACCATTTAAAAACGATAGATCGTGAACAATGGTTTGCGCTAAACGATCAGGCAGAGCCACTTTAGCGGTTAGTTCTAAGCGTAATTTAGAAAAGTCAGACGAGCTTTGCGTTAAACGTAATAAATTACGGTCGTTAACCAGCCAAATTCCCTCAGGTGAAAGCGCCATTTTACTGACCGATCCCACAATTTGGGTGATAGCTGTGGCGTTTACAATAGGACTAGGATTATTTAGTTGGTCGCGCAGTTCTATTTGGCCTCTGTCTATATAATAGAGCCCATTAGCTGCTATCCAGATACTGCCTTGAGAATCTTCAAGAATATCTCTTACAGGGCCTTTAATATTAAACTCTTGTGCGGTTAGCTTTTCAGGATCGATAACCACAAGGCCATTTTTAGTGCCTACCCACAATAATCCTTCTCCATCGATCAATAGCTTATTAATACCATTGCTGGGTAAAAATAAACTATTTTGGGTATTATAATTAGTGAAGGTATTGCCATCAAAACGGCTTAATCCAAATTGAGTGCCAAGCCACATATAGCCTTGGTTATCTTGTACTACACTTTTTAGGGATTGTGAGGGTAAGCCGTCTTTGATATTCCATTGTTTAACTACGTAATCAGTAATTGAAGCCGTACTTGGCATGGCACATAGCATAAGTACACAAACCAATAAAAATCGCATCATAGTGCTGCCACCTAGTTAAACAAATAATAAATTAAAAGGGTAGTAAACCTACTTTTATCAATGCTTGCAAACAAATAAGCGAAAAAATACCTGCAAGTACATCATCGGCCATAATACCAAACCCACCATGGGCACGTTTATCGAGTATGCGAATCGGCCCAGGCTTTGCTATATCAAAAAAGCGAAACAGTAAAAAGCCCACCAGTAATGTTTGCCAGTTAAGTGCTGCGCCAATCATAGTAATATAGTAACCAGCAACTTCGTCCCAAACAATTGCGGGATGATCATGTACTTGAAGGTCATCGGCTGTTTTTCCACATGCCCAAATACCAAAGATACTTATGACTACTGCAAATACAATTTGTAACCATAGCGGAAAATGCATGGTAATAAAAATAAACGGTAATGCTGCCAATGTGCCAAATGTACCAGGTGCTTTTGGTGCAAGCCCAGTACCAAAACCCAAACCAAAAAATTGATGTGGGCGTTTTAAATTAAATAATCGGTTTTTATTCAAACCTGCTCCTTGGAAAAGTGCTCAAAACCTTTATGTTCAAAAGCAAACTTCTCACCTTGGTGTAATAACTCTATATTGCCGTCACCACTTTTTATTTGCCCAATACAGCTTGCCTCTACACCGTATTGGCGCAGCTTAATATCTAGCATACTCTTGTTACTATCAGCAACGGTATACAGTAACTCGTAATCATCGCCATAGTTAAGAACAAAAGGAAGTCGCTGCTCAAAATCAAGACTCGCTTGCATGGCATCTGAGGTGGGGACATTTTCAATATTAATGGTGGCACTAACTTGTGATAAATTTAGCACATGCCCTAAGTCGGCTAGTAAACCATCGGAAATATCAATGGCCGACGATGCCAAGCCTCGTAACGCTTGCCCAGCAGCTACACGTGGCGTGGGGAAATTTAAACGTTTATTAATATCTTTTAAGTGTTCAGGTGCAATCGATAAGCCTTGTTTTTTCGATTCAATCGCCAACCCAGCATCACCAAGCGGACCGGTTACAAAAATCCAATCACCCACTTTTGCACCACTTCTACGTAATGCTGTGCCTTCAGGAACTGTACCTTTTGCACAAATAGTAATACTAAGTGGACCTTGAGTGGTATCACCACCAATGATCTGAACGTTAAAGTACTCAGCAATTTCATGCATGCCATCAGTCAGCTCAGCAATCCATTGTGGATCGATACTAGGTAAGGTAAGTGCAACCGACACCCAAGTAGGCTCTGCGCCCATGGCAGCTAAATCACTTAAATTAACAGCAAGAGCTCGATGCCCTAATGCGCGAGGGGAGATATCATGAAAAAAATGCACCCCAGCAACTAAGGTATCTGTGGTTACAGCAAGCTGACAGTTCGCTGGAACTGTGACAAGCGCACAGTCATCTCCAATCCCTAAATTAACATCGCGACGAGTAATGCCACGACCTTTAAAGTAACGATTAATTAATTCAAATTCCTTCATACACAAAAAAGCCGGCCTATGCCGGCTCTCCTTTTTAACGGTTATTTATAACAACTCATCTGATGATAAAAATCAGCTAAAGTTGTTATTACTTGCGTAACTGTTTTACAGCTTTATCAAGTACACCGTTTACAAATTTATGGCTATCTTCAGCGCCAAACATTTTAGCTAATTCAATACTTTCATTGATAGCCACTTTGTAAGGAACGTCTTCACGAAATTTAAGCTCGTAGCTGCTTAAACGTAAGATAGCACGTTCAACTTCGTCTAATTCATCAAATGGACGAGTTAAATGAGGCGATACAGCTTCGTCTAGTTGCTTGTGGTTTACTGCAACTCCACGCGCTAAATCTTTAAAATATTCAACATCAATTTTAGTCACATCGTTTTCGATCAACATTTGTTGTTCGATATCGGCAATTGCATTGCCGCTTAATTGCCATGAATACACGGCTTGAAGTGCTAAGATACGTGCTTTACGTCTTGCTGCTGGTTTCACAAAAATTCCTTAAACTTAAATTTTATCTAACACATTAACCATTTCAAGCGCACCTAAAGCAGCTTCGCCGCCTTTGTTACCCATTTTGGTACCTGCGCGCTCAATTGCTTGCTCAATGCTTTCAGTGGTTAATACGCCAAATGCAACCGGGATATCATACTCAAGTGATACTTGTGCAAGCCCTTTATTTGACTCGCCAGCGACGAGATCAAAGTGAGGCGTGCCCCCTCTGATCACTACACCTAAGGCGATAATTGCATCATATTCTTTTTTTGCTGCAACGCGTTTCGCTGCTAAAGGTAATTCAACCGCACCTGGTACGTAAATTACGGTAATATCATCTTCTGATACTCCACCAGTACGTTTTAGCTCATCAACAGCACCTGCAAGCAAGCTACTACCAATAAAGTCATTGAAACGAGAAATGACAATGGCAAACTTTTTGCCTGGAGCGTATTTATTACCTTCAATAATTTTCATTTGATAACCCTAAAAATAAGTTTAAGCGATTTCGGTTGCGCAAAAATTGCTGCGCATTATACCACATAAATAAAATAATAGCCTAGCGTGTAATTATTGTGGCTCTACGTAATCAACAACTTCTAAATGGAAGCCTGATAATGCATGATATTTTTTCGGTAAACTCATCAAACGCATTTTTTGGATACCTAAATCAGCCAAAATTTGCGAGCCTACACCTACGGTACGTGAAGTACCTTGGAATTTGCGTGGCGTTACACTCTCGCCAGCATCAGCTGCAGCGAATGCTTTAACAGTCGCTTCTAATTCGTCAGTGCTTTCTTGCTTACCTAAAATAACTAAAGCGCCATTATGCTCAGCTATATATGCCATTGCTTGCGATAATCCCCAACTACGATCAGCATTACGATCAGAGAGTAAAATATCGTTAAAGGTACTTTGTAAGTGCACTCGCACTAACGTTGGTTCTTGTTGTTTTATTTCACCTTTAAGCAATGCATAGTGCAGCTGCCCGTCAATGGTGTCTTTGTAAGTTACTAAGTCAAATTCGCCATGCTCAGTTGGCAATTTACATTTTGCAACTTGCTCAATAGTGGTTTCATTTAAGTTACGGTATTCGATTAAATCAGCAATGGTGCCAATTTTAATATCATGTTGCTTAGCAAATACTTCTAAATCAGGGCGGCGCGCCATGGTGCCATCTTCATTTAGAATTTCTACAATCACTGATGACGGCTCAAGTCCCGCTAAACGCGCTAAATCACAGCCAGCTTCAGTGTGCCCTGCGCGCGTTAATACGCCGCCAGGTTGCGCCATAATAGGGAAAATATGCCCAGGCTGTACAATATCACTTGGCACTGCGCCTTTAGCAATGGCAGCTTGAACAGTACGAGCACGATCCGCTGCAGAAATCCCCGTCGTAACCCCTTTTGATGCTTCAATAGACATAGTAAAGTTGGTCGAGAATGCAGCACCGTTATTTTTAACCATCAGCGGTAAATCAAGTTGCGAGCAACGCTCTTGGGTCATGGTTAAACAAATTAACCCACGGCCATGAGTCGCCATAAAGTTAATTGCTTCTGCACTTATGTGCTCAGCAGCAATAATTAAATCGCCTTCATTTTCTCTGTCTTCATCGTCCATTAAAATAACCATTTTACCGGCTTTAATATCATCTATTATTTCTTGTGCGCTGTTTAAATTCATAAGTTGCTCGTATAAGTTGTCAATATCGTTATTTTATAAAGCCCGCTTTAGCGAGTAAGCTCATCGAAATATCTGAACCAGTAGGATGCTCAGCTCCCTTTACAAGGCGCTCTAAATAACGTGCTATTTGGTCGACCTCTAGATTCACTTTGGTACCGACTTGAAAATCTGCTATGGTCGTTTGATCCTTAGTGTGTGGCACTATTGTCAGTTTAAATTTATTACCTTCAACCGCATTGACCGTTAAGCTAATACCATCAATACACACAGACCCTTTATAAGGAATGTATTTCATTAAATTTTCGTCGGTGGCTAACCAATATTCTGTTGCTCGCGCATTGGTATTAATTGCTGTGATAGTGGCAATACCATCAACATGACCAGACACTAAATGGCCTCCTAGGCGCGATACAGGTTGCATCGCCTTTTCTAAGTTAACTGTTTGCCCTAAAGCGTAATGTGCAAACCCTGTTAAGCTAATCGTTTCATTTGATAAGTCAGCACTAAAGCCATCTACATGCTTATCAACAACAGTGAGGCACACACCATTGGTTGCAATACTGTCACCTAACTTAACATCATTCATATCAAGGTTTTTACTTTGGATACGAATAGCTAAATCACCTTGTTTTTTTTGTAATAACGCAATTTTACCTGTCGCTTCAACTATTCCAGTAAACATAGTGCTACTCTTTATATAAAATGATTAATGAGCTTTTTTTAGTGCTGTGATACGTAAATCATCACCAATTGGCACACACTCATTAAAAGTTAAATTAATGGTATTTTGCATACTCATTAACTCTGGGAAATTCAGTAAACTTCTTGCATCGCTACCCATTAACTTAGGGGCAATATAAAAAACAAACTCATCAATTAAATCAAGTTCAGCCATTTTTCCGGCCAATGTGGCTCCCGCTTCTAACCACACATTGTTAAACTGTAATTGCGCTAGCTTTTGCAGTGCTGCTTGTAAGTCTACTTTATTGTTCTTTTCGGGTAGTTCGATCTGTTTAACAAAATGAGGCCACTGATGCGATTTATCAACCCGAGTGGTAAATATTATCACCTCGCTTTGAATTGAAAATAAGGCAAGTTCAGGGGTAAGTCTGTTTTGGGAATCAATAATAACGCGAACAGGTTGGCGCAGTGGTAAATTGGTCGGTAAAGAAACCGGAAGTTCTTCTGGGCGTACATTTAGTTTTGCATCATCCATCAAGACTGTATCGGCACCGGTTAAAATTGCACAGCTCTGAGCACGATATAGTTGCACATCTTGGCGCGCAGCAGGCCCGGTTATCCATTTACTTTGGCCGTTTTTAAGCGCCGTTTTACCATCAATACTGGCGGCCATTTTGCAGGTTACAAAGGGTAACCCCTGCTCCATTCGTTTAAAAAAGCCTAAATTTAATGCCCGCGCTTGCTCTTCAAGTAATCCGTAAGCGACTTCTATACCTGCATCCGCTAAAATTTTAAGGCCTTTTCCTGCAACTTGCGGGTTGCTGTCAACCATAGCAGCAATCACTTTTTTCACACCCGCGGCCTTTAGCCCTTCAGCACAAGGCGGTGTACGACCATAATGACTGCAAGGCTCTAGGGTTACATAAGCGGTTGCACCTTTAGCACTTTCACCGGCCTCAGCCAAAGCATTAACTTCAGCATGACCTTGCCCTGCTAATTGATGAAACCCTTCGGCTATTATTTTATTATTTTTTACTAGTACACAGCCTACATTAGGATTAGGAGTGGTGGTAAAGCGCCCTTTTTTTGCCAGCTCAATGGCACGTGCCATATAACGTTTATCATCCTCTGAAAACGAGCTTTGCATGGTCATTACTACTCTCCTAAGCGGGCTATTTCTTCACCAAACTCACGTATATCTTCAAACGAGCGATATACTGAGGCAAATCTTACATAGGCTACTTTATCTAATTTTTTCAGCGCTTCCATAATGCACTCACCTACCAAATGACTAGACACTTCACGTTCGCCAGTGGCTCGCAGCTGCGATTTAATTATATTAACTACTTCGTCAACTTGTTCAGTACTTACAGGGCGCTTTTCAAGGGCGCGAGTTAAGCCATTTAGTAACTTATCTTCATTAAACGGTTCACGACTGCCATCTTGCTTAATAACTCGTGGCATGACTAATTCAGCCCCTTCAAAGGTGGTAAATCGTTCGTGGCACTCATTACATTCACGACGTCTACGTACTTGGTGTCCCCCGCCGACAAGGCGAGAATCAATAACTTTAGTATCTTTGGCGGTGCAAAATGGGCAATGCATAACTGTGTGTTTCCGTTTTAAAAACAAAAAATGGCCGCTATCATAGCGGCCATTATCATAACAAAAATGTGTGCAGTTGTGATCTAAATTACTATTTTACTCTTGGATTAAGCGTAAACAGGTAATTTTGCACAAATTGCTTTCACTTTTTCTTTTACTTGCGTTTGTACTGACTCATCTTCGATGTTGTCTAGTACGTCACAGATCCAGCCAGCTAACTCTTTTGACTCAGCTTCTTTAAAGCCACGACGAGTGATTGCTGGTGAACCAATACGCAAACCAGAAGTAACAAATGGTGAACGAGGATCGTTCGGTACTGAGTTTTTGTTAACCGTGATATTCGCATTACCTAGGGCAGCATCAGCATCTTTACCTGTGATATCTTTATCGATTAAATCAAGTAAGAATAAGTGGTTGTCAGTTTTACCTGATACTACTTTGTAGCCGCGCTCTTGTAATACTGCAACCATTGCTTGAGCATTTTTAACAACTTGTGCTTGGTATGTTTTAAATTCAGGTTGAAGTGCTTCTTTAAATGCCACCGCTTTAGCAGCAATAACATGACATAAAGGACCACCTTGGCCACCTGGGAAAACAGCGCTGTTTAGCTTTTTGTAAATATCTTCATCGCCACACGCAGAAATGATTAAACCACCGCGAGGACCGGCTAATGTTTTGTGTGTTGTGGTTGTCACAACGTGAGCAAATGGCACAGGACTTGGGTAAACACCCGCAGCAATTAAACCTGCAACGTGCGCCATATCAACAAATAAGTAAGCATCTACTTTGTCTGCAATTTCACGGAACTTAGCCCAGTCAACAATACCTGAATAAGCAGAGAAACCCGCAATAATCATTTTTGGTTTGTGCTCAAGTGCTAATGCTTCAACTTGTGCGTAATCAATTTCGCCAGTTTCTTCGTTAAGACCATACTGAATTGCGTTGTATGTTTTACCTGAGAAGTTTACGTGTGAGCCGTGTGTTAAGTGACCACCGTGCGCTAGGCTCATACCTAAAACAGTATCAAGTGGGCTTAATAGTGCTTGGAAAACAGCGGCATTCGCTTGTGAACCGGCATGCGGTTGCACGTTTGCGTAATCTGTACCAAATAATTCATTTGCGCGGTCAATCGCTAACTGCTCAACCACATCAACGTGCTCACAGCCACCGTAGTAACGTTTGCCCGGGTAGCCTTCAGCATATTTGTTAGTAAGTTGAGAACCCTGCGCTTCTAGTACGCGTGGGCTACAGTAGTTTTCAGATGCAATTAACTCAATGTGCTCTTCTTGACGTGATGTTTCTTTGCTCATCGCGTCAAATAACTCTGGATCAAAGTCCGAAATATTCATGCTACGTTCTAACATTGGGGTCTCCTGGGCAACGTGTATGGGTATTTTTTACAGGCTTTATTGTACGCTTAAAACGACTCTTTGCCTACGCTCTTAAGTTGAGGATATTTAAACAGGGATTGAAACTATTTCACAGCATTTTGATGATGATATTTTTTTATAAACTAATAACAATTTTAAATGAATTTGATTTATTACATTTATTTAGCTTATGCGTTATGCCTAAAGCGACACATAAACAAACAAAAAAGCGGCCTAAGCCGCTTTTTCTAAACGTGTGATTTTAACCAAGCTTAGCAAATAGCTCGCTGCGTAAATCGTCGTAATCATTGTGCATACCAATGGCTAAACATGGTTTTGCAAGCGCATCTGCTAGCGGTTTTGGCATGGCTATTTCGGTATTTAGTACCTCTTCAACGCTTTCTTTAAATTTAGCTGGGTGTGCAGTCGCTAAAAAGATACCTGCAGCATCTGTTGCTTTATTTTCAACAAGCCCTTGGTAGGCAATCGCGGTATGAGGCTCTGCAATATAGCCAAGCTGTTGAATTTTTTTCATCACTGATTTTGTGCTTTGCTCATCCACACTAACAGAATAAAAATTGTCATAACTAAACCAGTCATTATCTAGCATAGTTTGTACTCGCGGCCAGTTATTAGGTTTACTGACATCCATAGCATTAGACAGTGACTCAATAGTGGCATTGGGCGTCCACTGTTTATCAAGCATATAACGTGGCACAGTATCATTTTGGTTTGTAGTCGCGCTTAGTTTACCTACAGGCATACCAATAACAGCACCAATCATAGCTGCACACACATTACCAAAATTACCACTGGGTACTGAAATATGCGCTGTAGCACGCTTTTCTTTTGGCAACTGTGCAATGGCCTCAAAGTAATAACAAACTTGCGCAACTAAGCGGCTAATATTGATTGAATTTGCTGAATTTAAACCAAGTTTTGCTTTTAACTCTTCATCTAAAAATGATTTCTTCACCAACTCCTGGCAATCATCAAAACTGCCTTCAATCGCGTAACAATGAATATTGTCACCGAGAGTAGTAAATAGCTTTTGCTGAGCGAGTGAAATTTTGCCCTTAGGGTATAAAATAACCACATCAATATTTGGCTTATTATAAAAAGCATGCGCGACAGCGGCACCGGTATCACCGGATGTTGCAGTTAAAATAGTGACTTTTTCGCCTTGATTAAATTGCGCTAAGCACTCGGCCATAAAACGGCCACCAAAATCTTTAAATGCCAGTGTTGGGCCATGGAATAACTCTAAGCAATAGGTATTGTCTTCAACTTCCACCAGCTTAACCGGAAAGTTAAACGCATTCTTAACCATCTGGGCAACAGTATCACTTGGTAGCTCGTCACCAATAAGGTGCGATAAAATTTTGCCGCTACGAGTTACAAAGTCCATATCGAGTAACGCATCAATATCGCTAAGCGGCGCTAACGACTCTGGGAAAAACACCCCTTGATTACGCCCCAGGCCTGTTTTTACAGCTTCAACAAACGACACTTTTTGTGAATATTCTTTTAAATTATGTAATTGCATGACTCTTGATCCTATAAAACATTTAATTGACGCGTGCCGTCGTTATCTAATTTACAAATATGGCAAAAACCTTGCTCGTTGATGTAATTTTCCTCTAGCCACTGCGCGCATTGCTCTGCCGCTTCAAGCGTTTTACATACACTAAACAAGGTCGGCCCTGCGCCTGAAATACTCACAACTTCAGCACCCAGTGCTGGTAAGCTTGCTTTGGCATCACTAAAGCCGCTTATAAGTGGCGCACGGTATGGCTCTGCTATTTCGTCTTTCATAATGCTTAATGCATCATCAAAACGCCCTGTTAACAGTAAGCTACTAAATGCCGATAAACGCTGAGCAAATTCAACCCCCGCATGCATACTGAGCTCTTTTGGTAAAACAGAGCGCGCTTTTGCGGTATTGAGTGAAAAGCCCGGAAATGCGGCAACGTAATACCAGTTTTCATCAACAGGTAACGCTATTGATTTATTTGGAATTAAGTCGCCCGTTAATTGTAAGCCACCAAGGTAACAAGGAGTGATATTGTCATAATGACGTCCACCGCTTACCAAGCCCTCAAAATCGGCCATTAGCTCTATTAACTCAACTTGGCTTAAATTAGTTTGAGCAAACTTATCCAGTGCTGCAAATGTCGCCACCACAGAGCAAGCACTTGAGCCTAATCCCGAACCAATCGGCAAGTTTTTCCTAAGCTCGAGCTTTACCGCAGGCATATCAGGCGCAACATGCGCTCTAAAATGCACTAAACACTGGTACGCTAAATTCTCTTGCGCATCACTAGGTAGCTTATGTGCGTAGTCGCCTGTACAAATAAATTCATCACTCGATGCGGCACTAACAACCGCCACATCACCTAATAAACAGCCATCAATGGGCGCAAGTGCGGCGCCCAGCGCATCAAAGCCAACGGCAAAATTACCAATAGACGCCGGAGCATATACTTCAATCATGACTGACTCCTAGCGAGATAATGTTTTTAATATGTCTGCAAATACACCCGCAGCCGTTACTGCAGAGCCTGCGCCATAACCACGAATTACAAACGGACGCGGTTGGTAGTATTGGCTTAAAATAGCCAGCGCATTTTCACCATCACGAATAACATTCAATGCATGTGATGAATCCACGGCTTCGATTCCGACCTTACAGTGACCATTTTTAATTGTGCCTACGTAGCGAAGTACTTTACCTTCACTCGCTGCACTTTGAATACGGTCGTTAAAGTCAGCATCCAGACTTGGTAGCTTTGCCATAAACTGCTCAACATTGTCACCTTGAGCAAAACCTGGCGGTAAAACCGACTCCACTTCAATATCGCTAAGCTCTAATTTCATACCTGCTTCGCGGGCAATGATAAGTAGTTTACGTGCTACGTCAGTTCCCGATAAGTCATCGCGCGGATCGGGCTCTGTAAACCCGCTTTCTTTGGCTTTAATTGTTGCTTCAGAAAGTGATAAACCATCTTCTAGTGCACCAAACATGTATGAAAGCGAGCCTGATAAAATACCACTAAACTCAAGTAACTCATCACCTGCACCAAACAACGATTGCAAGTTATCGATTACAGGTAAACCTGCACCTACGTTAGTTTCGTATAAAAACTTACGATTATTTTTATGTGTAGCTGCTATTAAATCTTGGTAATACGTATATGAGCTCGTGGTGGCTTTTTTATTGGCAGCCACAACGTGGAAGCCCGCATTTAAAAAATCGACGTATTGCGAAGCCAAGGCATCTGATGAAGTACAATCAACTAGCACAGGGTTAACCAAGTGGTTTTGCTTAACAAACTGTTCTACTAATTTTAAATCAAATGCTTGCTCTGATTGCGTTAGTTTTTGTTGCCAATCATCAAAAGCAATGCCTTCACCATCAAGGTGTAATTGACGAGAATTAGCCACACCGTATAGGTTTAATTTAATATTACGCTTTTCAAGCCATGCTTGTTGACGTTCAAGCTGGTTTATTAGCTCTTGACCGACTAAGCCACATCCCAATAAAAACACATCGATTGAAGGCACATGAGTGAAAAAGTTTTCATGACAGATTTTAACCGCGTCATTACACAACTCACCGTCAATAACAGCAGAAATAGCGCTTTCAGTTGAGTCTTGCGCTATAGCAACAATGTTAACTTGTGCTTGAGCAAGCGATGCAAAAAACTTAGCCGCTAAGCCTTTATGAGCGCGCATGTTATCGCCCACTAACGTTACTATTGCTAAATTACGTTGCACATTTACCGGCTCAATCAAGCCTGCTTTTGACTCTAAGTCAAAGGCCACTTGCAACGCACTTAACGCTAGGTTTAAATCACTTTCATGAACACAAAAACTGATGCTAAATTCACATGATGATTGAGTGATCAGGACGATTGACACGTTATCATGCGCTAATGCATTAAATACTTTCGATGCCATACCCACTTTGCCCTTCATACCAGGACCTGAAACGGTCAACATAGCTAAGTTTTGTAGGCTTGAGAGTGCTTTTACTGGCTCATCAGATACCGTATCGTTACTAATTAATGAGCCTTGTGCATCTGGGTTATGAGTGTTTTTAATTTCGCATGGCACTCCAGCTTTTGCACACGGTAGGATAGTTTTAGGGTGCAACACTTTAGCGCCAAAATAAGAAAGCTCCATCGCCTCTTTGTAAGATAGGAAATCAACCTTAGTGGCTTTTTTGATATAACGCGGATCGGCGCTGTATACACCATCAACGTCAGTCCATATTTGGCACACTTGCGCCTCTAAACACGCTGCAGCAATCGCCGCTGAATAATCAGAGCCATTTCGACCAAGTGTTGTGAGCTCACCTTTATCATTACTTGCAGTAAATCCAGGCATGATGTAAACCGTTGCTGGCGACTCTTTTAGTACCGCTTGAAAACGGGCTTTACTGGCGACTAAATCGGCCTCAGCGTCAATGTGTCCACCCGTTGAAACAATACAGTCTGTTGCTTGTAAATAATGCGCGTTATGATCGGCTAGTAAGCTTTGCATTAGCGATACGCTAACACGTTCACCAAAGCTAATAATAAAAGCCCTGATTTTGTCTGGGCAACACTTAATAAGTGCAACCCCATCAAGCTTATTTTTCAATTCGTTAAAGTCTGGCCAGTTTTGAACTGTTCCTTGTTTTTCCTCTACAGCTGCTTTTAAAGCATTGCAGCGGGTAACAAGTGCATCCCACAACGGGTTGAAATCCAGCCCCTGCTCTGCGGCACTAGCCAGCGCAACAAGCGAATCTGTCATACCGCCAGGCGCTGAAAGCACCAGTAACATTTCATCTTTTAATTGTGCCTTAGCCAGAGCAGCTACTTGCTCTAAACAGGCAAAGTCAGCGAGCGATGAGCCACCAAATTTTAAAACGCGCATTTTTATGTTTCCTCATTCCATAAAACGAAAAAAGGCCTGTGTTCTAAGTGAACACAGGCCTTTAAATTTGTTGCACCGACCTATGCCACTATCCAGTAAGAATGGTGGTTGTAATAATAATGGTCGTTACAAGACTAAATGTTTTCATAGCTTAAGACTGCCTTAACAAAGGCTATTCTGTCAACCCTAAATTAGAAGATAAAACAGTCTTTTTCATCATGAATTTTATTAATAAATGCCAAACTTATGCAAAACGTCGTTAAGTTGTGCTTTATTAATCGGTTTGTGAATAAAATCGATTGCGCCGAGTTGCGCTACGCGATCTCGCATTTTTTGTTGAATATCTGCAGAAATTACCAATACATAAGTTTCTATTTTATTTGCTTTGACCTGCTCAAGCACTGCAATCCCATCCACTTCAGGCATGGTTAAATCGAGGCATAAGAGATCAAAATGCTTATGGTGTAATAACGCCAAGGCTTCTTTACCATTGGTTGCCTGTTGAATATCAGCATCAATACACTCATTTAAACAGCGGATCACTTGTTTACGAGCAACAGTTGAGTCATCACAGACTAAAATAGAAAAACGCATCATAATGACAATTTAATTAAACTCATATAAAACACCTAAACCCACGCTAAAATTAATTTGCTTACTCAGGCAGCAAAAAGTCAAAAATATAACCAACATAAGTAGCGAGCAGGTTATTTACTGTATCTTTTACTAACGTTATCAATAAAGTGCATTAATGCACAATAAAAATTAGCAAAATAACTCTACCTAATTTGAAAACAAACTAGCGAAACACACTATGCTTTATTGTTAAGTTCATGAGGTAATCCTTATTTAAGATCGCAAAATAACAATATAATAAAATATATGTTTATTTTTAATGATTTATTAACTAATGTTTATAAGCGTACACTAATAGTTGAATAATTAAAGGAAATACAAGTCCCTCATGCCGCACAAAAGTCTTTCAACAAAGTTACTCACACGAGTTTTATCGGTTTATTTTATACTGACTTTTGTGGTGACCTGCGGACAAATCTTCGCAGAGTATGTTAATACCAAAGATTACATACGCGATGAGCTCGGCACACTGCAAAAAACATTTGGTAGAAGTCTAACCCGAGCAATTTGGGAGTTAAATATAAAACAAACCACAACAACCGCAGAAGGATTACTTGATATACCTATGGTTGAAGGGGTTATTATTCGTGATGATAACGGCGCTATTATTTCTCAATTAGGCCGCGCGCTAAACATTCACAACCTATATAGTCAGCAACTTGTCCAAGAAGACGTGATTGTAGAAGACGCCAAAGCAGGTTTATTTGGTTATACATTTCCGCTTATTTTTGAATTTTCAGGTCGCGCCACTCAGGTAGGCGATGTGACTTTATTTTCTAGCCGCGACGTGATCTTTAGTCGCATCATGCTCTCTATTTACTTTTTAATTGGCAACGCCATGATTAAAACCACCTTTTTAATCATCTTGTTTTTAATCGCATTTAGAAAGCTGCTAACGGAGCCACTCACACAACTTACTGAACAAATTGAATACCTTGAATTAGAAGAGCTCGATGGCCAGCGCGTTAAAATTGTCACTGACGAAAATAACGAACTAAAAGTAATGGAGCGCTCTTTTAACAATTTGATCTCTAAAGTTGTTGAGTATAAAAAAGAGTTAAAGCAAACCCAGAATGACCTAATCGAAAGTAATCAAAAACTAGATCAACAAAATTTGCAGCTTGAACAAGATGTAGCGCGTAAAACATCAAACCTTAGCCAAGCAATGATCGACCTACAGCAACAAAAATATGAACTCGAACGCCAAAAAGCAGTATTAACTGAAGAAGTTGACCTACGAAAGCAAACTGAGCAAGAGCTGCTAAGTAAACAAACCCAACTACAAAACTCACTCGATGAACTAAGCTTTGCGCAAGAGCAGCTTGTTGGCTCAGAAAAAATGGCGGTATTAGGCGGTTTAGTGGCGGGTATTACTCATGAAATTAATACCCCTATTGGTATCGGCGTAACTGCGACTTCATTTTTACATGAGCGTTTAACTGAAATAGAAACTGCGTTTAAAAACAAATCGCTATCCTCTTCAGCACTGGAGAGCTTTATTAATGATGCTGCACAAAGTGCTCAGCTACTCTCTCACAATTTAGAGCGCGCATCTGACTTAATCACGAGCTTTAAACAAATCGCAGTTGATCAAGCCAGTGAGGCGCTAAGAACCATTAACTTTAAGGATTACATTAATGAGGTTATACGTTCTTTACATCCGCAAATTAAAAAAACATCCCATAGCATTCGCCTGCATTGCCCTGATGATTTAATTATTAATTTACCTGCGGGGGTGATCAGCCAAATATTTACTAACTTAATTATGAATTCATTACTGCATGGCTTTGAAAATATAAACAGTGGCCAAATTACCATAGATGTAAATACCGATGAAAACGACTTAGTCATTAATTACCAAGATAATGGTATCGGGTTGAAACCGGCACAACTTAAGCGTTTATTTGACCCATTCTTCACCACAAAGCGTGATGAAGGTGGCAGCGGCTTAGGTGCTCACATTATTTTTAACCTCGTAAAACAAACACTCAATGGCAAAATTGAAGTCAGCAGTGAACCCGACCAAGGGTTACATTACCGAATTTCGTTCCCTAAAAATATGTCATCCCCCCTGCCACTTTTTAAACTCGATTAGCCGTTTCTAGAAGCGGCTTTTATTGCTATGATTGCACAAATTTTTTAAATGGATCATTTCCCTATGTGGTTTAGTAACCTTATATGCTATCGCTTTAAACAAGACGTTTCGTACACTCAAGAAGACTTTGACAAGGCGTTAGAACAAGATCTATTTCGTCCATGTACTGGCCAAGAGTTGGCGACATTTGGCTGGACAAAAGCATTTGGTAAACATGGTGAAACTTTGTCTCACTTTTCACAAAAAAGCATTTTAGTGTGTGCCAAGCGTGAAGAGAAAGTGTTACCGGCATCTGTAATAAATGAGCTTGTTGCAGAGAAGGTTGATCAGATTGAAGCTGAAGAAAATCGACCAGTAAAGAAAAAAGAAAAAGATGAATTAAAAGAAAACATCTTGCACACGCTACTGCCACAAGCATTTAAAAAGTCGAGCCTACAGTTTGCGTTCATAGACCAGGAAAATGGTTGGGTTGTAGTTAATAGCGCAAGCTTTAATAAAGCTGAAGAGCTTCTGGCGTTACTACGTAAATCATTAGGTACGCTACCCGTTGTTCCTGCGTTTGCTAACTATGATTTAGATGTGTTTTTAACTGACTGGCTTACTAACTTTAGTACTCCAGAGGGCTTCGCTATAGGCTCTGATGCTGAGCTTGAAGAAGCGGATGACAGTGGAGCCCAAGTTAAGCTTAAAGGCCATGACTTAGCGTGTGACGAAGTAAAATCGCACCTTGAAAGTGGTAAACGCGTCACTAAGCTTGCCTTGGATTGGCAAGAACGCGTTAAGTTTATGCTACAAAACGATGGTTCAATTAAACGTTTAAGCTATAGCGAAACACTTAAAGAAGAAAATGCCGATATTCCTAAAGAAGATATGGCGGTTAAACTAGACGCTGACTTTATTCTTGCATCTGAGGAAATAAAACTGCTTCTTGAAGAGCTTACTCAAGGCTTAGGTGATGCAGACGATTTAGCGTAAAAGCTTTATTAAACAAATAAAAAAGCACGATACTAATCGTGCTTTTTATTGTTCAAAAATTTAGCTAAACATTTCTTTTACGTCTTCAACCATATGCAAGTATTCCTCACTCTCTAACATTTCTAATGAAGGAAAAATGCCTTTATCAATATAGGTTTGTAGCGCCGCAGATTTATCTGATACTTGTAGGGTTCCCTCAAGGATTGCACCAATGCGAATAAAGTCGATGTAACTCACTTCAGTAGAGCGATAGTTAACATCAGCCCAGTGCTGTGCAACTTCTGCAAACACGTCTGGGAATTCCCATGCTTTCATAATTGAGCCGCCAATTTTACCGCTTAAGCGTTGAATTGCGTGCGCTAAAAAACTCGGATTGGCAAACACTTCTGGGTGTCGCTCAGCCTCAGTTAAAATCGGTAACACCCCAATATTATAAACCAATGAAGCTAGTGTAATGGCATCACGGTTAAGCGAAGTGTGAGTATTTCTTTTTAAATAAAACTCCATCAATGAAATAGAATGCGAGGCCACATGCAGCGTTTTTTGCCACGCCTTGCCCATGTATCCCTTTATTAGCTCATTATTAGATACAAACAGCTGCTCCATTGCCATGGCTGTAGCTATATTTTTTATTTGCCTTAAGCCAATACGTGTCACTGCTTGATGTAAGTTAGACACCTTTACAGCACGACCCATAATGGCACTATTTGCTACTTTAATCATTCGCGCAGACAGTGCAGGGTCATGTGCTATTGCATCTGACATTTGCATCAAATTTACATCTGGATTGTCAGCGGCTTGACGAACCTTAATCGCTACCTCTGGTAACGTAGGTAACACCAGTGTGTCGTTGTTAATTCTGTCAACCAAAATTGTGAGTAAGGCATTTTCTGTAGACATAAAATATCCCTTTGCTTAATGACCTACACTTTACAGCAAGTCTTATATTATTAATTATTTCAAAGCTTAGCAGTACTAAACATATACCCAAAGTAGAAAAAATTGTAGATAATTATTGATTATTTACTAGTGCCTCACTGATTTATGCGCACTAACGCCTAATACTTGCTATTTGCTAGTGGGTTTTGCTTTAATGCAAACATGCTAAGGCACATTAACACGCTTCAGTACCTTAACTTACAGTATACAAGTTATAAAATAGACTTTTTAAAGGCAATATAATGATCTTAAATAAAATTAGCCAAGCAATACTGCTCTCTGGCATCGTTTTTCTTAGTGCCTGCTCTGAGCAAGCACCGTCTTCAAGTAATACGCCGCAAAGCTCAGCGCCAACGGCTTCTCAAACGCCTTCTGGGCCAGCGCTTGTTAATATTGACCGTCAACGCTTAGACATATACACAGACTTTAGTTTACAAAGTGACTTATCACACTTGTCTGACAATCAAAAAGCTATGGTAGCTAAACTTATTGATGCTTCAAAAATTATGGATGATTTATTCTGGAAGCAAGCATTTGGTAAAGATAAAAAAGACTTTTTAGCACAACTAGATGATGAAAAAGTACGTCAGTTTGCTGATATTAACTATGGCCCATGGGATCGCTTAAACGGCGATGAAGTATTCTTATCAGGCTATAAAGAAAAACCGCTTGGTGCAGGCTTTTACCCAGCCGACATCACCAAAGAAGAGCTTACTAACGCTGATGTAAAAGATAAAACAGGTCTTTACTCACTGATTAAACGCGATGAGCTTGGTAATTTATACAGCACACCTTATTCAGAAGAGTATGCAGTAGAGCTTGCTCAAGCTGCAGAGTTACTTAGAGAAGCCAGTAAACTAGCCGACGATCAAGAATTCGCCAACTACTTAAACTTACGAGCTGACGCAATACAAAGCGATGACTTCCAAGCCTCTGACTTCGCTTGGATGGATATGAAAAATAATCCAATTGATGTGGTTATTGGCCCAATTGAAAACTACGAAGACCAATTATTTGGTTACCGCGCAGCTTATGAATCGTATGTTCTTATTAAAGATTTAAAGTGGAGCGAGCGACTAGCGAAATTTGCAGCGTTTTTACCTGAGCTGCAAAAAGGCTTACCTGTCGATAGCAAATACAAGCAAGAAGTACCGGGCTCAGATGCCGACTTAAATGCCTATGATGTTGTTTATTATGCTGGGCACTCAAATGCTGGCAGTAAAACCATTGCAATTAACTTGCCCAATGATGAGCAAGTGCAATTAGAAAAAGGCACACGTCGTTTACAGCTTAAAAACGCAATGCGTGCGAAGTTTGATAAAATTTTAGTGCCTATCTCAGAGCAGTTAATTGTGCCAGAGCAACGCAAACACATTACCTTTGATGCATTTTTTGCCAATACCATGTTCCATGAAGTGGCTCACGGTTTAGGGATTAAAAACACCTTAACGGGTAAAGGTACCGTTCGCCAATCACTTCAAGAACACGCTAGTGCTTTAGAAGAAGGTAAAGCCGATATTCTTGGTTTATACATGGTTGAACAGTTACTTAAAAAAGGTGAGATCACTGAAGGGACGTTAGAAGATTACTACACCACCTTTATGGCGGGTATTTTCCGCTCAGTGCGTTTCGGTGCCTCAAGTGCACATGGTAAAGCAAACATGATCCGCTTTAACTTTTTTGCTCAAGAAGGTGCTTTTTCTAAAAATGAAGACGGGCTTTATAGCATCAACATGGATAAAATGGGGGATGCTATGGCAAAGTTATCGCGCCTTATTTTAACTCTACAAGGTGACGGTGATTACGAAAAAGTAGATCAACTTATTGCCACTCATGGCGATATTAAAGCGGAACTTGCTAAAGATTTAGAAAAGTTAAGCAAAGCGAACATCCCTGTAGATGTGACCTTTAAACAAGGCAAAGATGTGCTTGGCCTTAATTAACAAAAGCTAATTAAATAAAAAAGCGTTACATTGTAACGCTTTTTTATTACTTATCAGAATGCTTATTTGTCATTCATCACTTTGCGTACAACCGGTTCAAGGCTTGCCATTCCCCACTGCTTACCGATTTCAATCGCATACTCTATATCTGTACCTTGCTGATGGGCTGAAATAGCCATTAACGCGCCAACACGGTTACTACTTGCACAATGAACAACCACCGACTCACCTTTAAGTTGCTCTAAAAGATTGGCTAACTGCTTTGCATTATCAGTGTTTACGTCTTTTGCACCCGCAATCTCAATTAAGTGGTAGCTCATTCCTAAAGAGTTGACTAACGCGCCTTCATCCCAGTCTTGCTCATCTGCTGCACGTAAATTAATAACATGCTTTACCTTGGCTTGCGATAATTGCTTAAACTGCTCTTTAGTCGGTTGCGCTGCTGAAAAAATCAGGTTGTTATGTGCTGCAAAGTTTTTAATGCTAACGTTATTTACTGAATCCGTAGCTACCGGCTGCTCGCTCGCTATTACTGTTGAAACAGCAATGGCTGCTATAAATACACTAGTGCAGAGTTGTTTTATTAATTTCATACTATCTCCTCAAAGTAACCCATTCTGATTTTAAAAATGCGTTTTTAATTGCTCTATCTGCTCATTAGTATAAGGGACACTTGGAAACTTGCCCCATACCGGCGCAGGCCATGCAATATCTGTTTTAAAACGCGCTATATGATGAATATGTAATTGCGGAACCATATTGCCAAGCGCGGCCACATTTAACTTATCAGGATTAAACACCTCAATTAATAAATGGCTGAGCTTAGCCGACTCTTGTAAATAAGTAATTTGTTGCTGCTCGGTTAAATCTATTATCTCTTTTAAACCCGCTATTCTAGGAACTAATATAAACCATGGGTATTGGCTGTCATTTAGTAGTAATACCTTACAAAGAGGCCAATCGGCCAGTTCAATACAATCTCTTGTCAGCTCTGGGGCTAAGGTAAATGATGTTTCGCGCATGTTAAATCCTTAGGTTATTTTACTTCACACTTTATAGCATTTAGTTGCAGTTGCACACGCTTGTGCTTTACCATCTGGGATAATTTTATGTAAGTAAAGGCAATCCTGTGTTAAAAAAACTAAAACACCTCTCACTGGCAATCCCCCTGATGGCGGGCGCATTAAGCGTTCAAGCAAAGCCGTTAACGCTTGAGCGTATATTTGATGATCCAAGCTTAGCTGGCAAATCTCCGGTACAACTTAAGTTTTCTCCCGATGGTAGCCGTGTTACCTACTTACAAGGTAAAGCAGATGACTATAACCGCTATGATTTATGGGAATATAATTTAAAAGATAACACCAACCGGTTGTTAGTTGATTCAGCGCAATTATTTTCAGGCCCAGAAAACCTGTCAGATGAAGAAAAAGCACGCCGTGAACGCCAGCGTATTTTTGGTAAAGGTATTCTTGAATACAAATGGTCAAAAGATGGTAAAGCGTTATTATTTCCTCTTAATGGCGACCTTTATTACTTCGACTTAAAAACAAAAAATAGTAAAAAGCTGACTAACACTGAAGCATTTGAAACCGATGCGCGCTTTTCTCCAAAAGGTAATTTTGTGTCGTTTGTTCGTGAGCAAAACCTCTTCGCATTAGAACTGGCTTCAGGTAAAGAAATTCAGTTAAGTAAAGATGGCGGTGGCGTTATTAAAAACGGCATGGCCGAATTTGTGGCGCAAGAAGAAATGAGCCGCATGACCGGTTATTGGTGGGCAAATGATGAATCTAAAATCGCCTTTACTCGCGTTGATGAAAGCCCTGTTCAAGAAGCGATTCGTAACGAAATTTATGCTGATGAAGTAAAGCTATTTAATCAGCGCTATCCATTTACTGGCACTAACAATGTTGACATTCAACTTGGCGTTGTAAAGCTTAATGACCAAATGGTTGACTGGATTGACTTAGGTGAAGATAAAGATATTTATATCGCTCGTGCTAAATGGTTAAACGATAGCAACACCCTGTCTTACCAGTGGCAAAATCGTTCTCAGCACAATTTAGAATTACGCTTTTACAACAGTAAAACAAAACAGCAAACCGTCGCATTAACTGAAAAAAGCGATACTTGGATAAACCTACATTTTGATCTTGAGTTTTTAAAAGATAAAAAACATTTTGTGTGGGCCTCGGAGCGAGATGGATTTAAGCACCTTTATTTGTATGCTAATAATGGCCAACTTATTCGTCAAATAACTACTGGTGACTGGGTTGTTGATAGCTTAAAAGGCGTAGATGAAAAAAATGGTATAGTTTACTTTGCAGCGCGTAAAGATACTGCGCTTGAAAGTCACTTATACAGTGCGCCTTTATTTAAAAAAGGGGCAATTAAGCGCATTACTGAAAAAGGCCAATACCACAATGTTGTACTGGCAAAAGATAACAAAACCTTCATTGACACTAGTTCATCGGTGAATAAGCCAAATTCAGCAGCGCTGCGCAAAATCAATGGAGAGTTTATTACGTGGCTTGAAGAGAATAAACTAGACGACTCTCACCCACTAACTCCCTTTTTAACCGATTTAGCAAAGCCTGAGTACGGTACTATTACCGCTGAAGATGGCCAAGTTATGCATTACCGTTTATTTAAACCTACAAACATGGCTAAGGGTAAAAAGCACCCAGTTATTGTTAACGTGTATGGCGGCCCTCATGCTCAGCGAGTAACTAATAGCTGGCGTAGTAAAAACTTATACTTTCAATATATGGCGCAACAAGGTTATGTTATTTTTCAACTAGATAACCGCGGCTCTTACAATCGTGGTAAAAAGTTTGAAGATGCAATATATAAAAATTTAGGTGTTGTTGAAGTAGCTGATCAGATTAAAGGCGTTGAGTTTTTACGTACACTTGATTACGTAGACCCTGCACGCATTGGTATTTATGGTCACAGCTACGGTGGTTATATGGCGCTAATGAACATGTTTAAAGCAGGCGATTACTTTAGTGCCGGTGTTTCTGGCGCTCCTGTAACTGACTGGGCCTTATACGATACTCACTACACCGAGCGTTACTTGGGTCACCCTGATACAAATGCGCAAGGTTATACCGACAGTGCTGTTTTCCCATATGCTGAAGGCCTTAAAGGCCCATTAATGATTTACCATGGTATGGCCGATGACAACGTGTTGTTTACCCATGCAACAAAATTGTTTAAACAGCTGCAAGATAACAATCAACAGTTTGAAATGATGACTTACCCAGGCTCAAAACATAGTCTTCGCGGTAAACAAGTTCAAACTCATTTACATCAAACTATTACTAACTTCTTTAACCGTAATTTTAATACAAACTAACTAAGTTATTCGACTAAAGGCTGATACAAGTATCAGCCTTTTTTTATGCAAATAAGATATATTGAAACGTCAACAAACAATAATTAAATCCATTTAAGCATAGGGTAACTAAAAATCTAAGCCTGAGCGCGCAACTTGTATTGTATTTAAATTAACCGCTAACAACTAAATATAAAAATTCAATATTATGAAAATAAAGCTCTATTAGCCTATATTTTAACTATGCTTATTAAAGAGAAGTAATGCTCTTATACAGGAACATGTTTATGCTAAATCTCCGTCGTTTTACTATATTTCAACGTCTAGCCATTTTAGTAGGGATTGTAATATTTGGTTTAATTGTATTGAGTATTTCGAGCTTGAGTAACCAATACCAAGCGCTCAAAAACGAGCAATACCTTAAAACTAAAAATGTGGTAGAAACTGCATATAGTACTATTAAGCACTATGCAGCCCTTGAACAAAACCAAACTCTTACTCGCCAACAAGCACAGTCTCAAGCAATCGCCTCAATCCGCTCATTGCGTTACGATGATACTAACTATTTTTGGATCAACAATTATCAGCCAGCCATGGTAATGCACCCAATAAAGCCAGCTCTTGAGGGAAAAGATTTAACTAATAATAAAGACCCTGATGGCACCCCGTTATTTGTTGAGATGGTTAGCGTTGTAAAACAATCCGGCGAAGGTTATGTGCCTTATAAATGGCCAAAGCCCGGTAATGACAACCCCGTAGATAAAATTGCGTTTGTTAAAGGTTTTGATCAGTGGCAATGGATAATCGGCTCGGGAGTTTATCTTGATACCATAGACAGTGCCTTTTCGCAGCAGCGCACTATCATCATTATCAACGTTGTTATTATGATTATTGTGGTGGTGTTATTTAGCTACTTTATTGGCCGAAGCATTTTAACGCCCACTCGTTTAGCAGCGCAGATGATGAAAGATATCTCTCAAGGTGAGGGGGATTTAACTCGTACTCTCAACGAAAATGGTAATGATGAAATATCTCAACTTTCGAGATCATTTAATTTATTTGTCTCTAAAATTAGAGAGTCTTTAGTACTAGTCGCCAAAAGCGCAAACGATGTAAACGAGCATGCCCATGCTGTAGATGATTCTAGCAAAACCAGCCAGTCGTTTATTGAGCTTCAAAACGACAGTAGCACCCAAGTAGCCGCTGCAATGGAGGAAATGACTCATCAAATTCATGATGTTAGCCGTAATGCCGAAGCCGCTGAACAAGCCGCAAATGATACTGCCAGTAATGCATCAACGGGTAAAAATGTGGTATCTAAAACGATTATCGCCATTGAAACCCTCTCGAGTAATATAGAAACCGTAAGCAAAGTAACCGCTGATCTTGCTCAAGAGAGTAATAATATTGGTTCGGTGCTTGATGTAATAAGAAGTATTGCAGAGCAAACTAACCTGTTGGCACTCAATGCAGCCATTGAGGCTGCACGGGCAGGTGAACATGGTAGAGGCTTTGCCGTCGTAGCCGATGAAGTAAGAACCTTAGCAAGTCGAACGGGTAAAAGCACTGATGAAATTCAAGCCATGATCGCTAAACTGCAAGAAGGCGCTAAAGCCGCAGTTGAGGCGGTAAAATCTAGCCAAGAAATTTCTATTTCTACGGTTGAACAAGCCTCTTCAGCAAATACATCACTGGATGAAATAGACAGGTTAGTAGCGGTGATCACCGATATGAACGGCCAAATTGCAAGAGCAACAGAGCAGCAAACATCGGCCGCAGATGAAGTAAACTTAAGAATTAACGATCTTTCGCAATCAACGGAGCAATCATTAGGTAATACGAAGGATTTAACCCTTGCCAGCGACAAACTCAAACAAAGCAGTGTTGAATTATCTAGCGTGGTATCGCGCTTTAAGCTGAGTTAACCTGAATTCCGGATAATAAATCTATCTCAAGCAGCTATTTTCAGCGCTAACTGCGTTGAATTTACTTGCAATAGGCTAGCTATTGACGCGTAATTTCGCCTTGTTTTCACTGAAAATCTCAAGCTAGAGAAAATTAAACATAAATACCATTTTGATTCAATGCGTTAGTAAACCTCTTAACCAAAGTTCAGGTTAATTAATACCTTTCACCAATTAAAAAGCCCTGATTTTCAGGGCTTTTTAGACTTATTTATAGATAATTATAAACAGTAGCGGGCAAATAAACTGCTTACTGATGCTGCCGTTGGTTTACCATGTTGCCAATCACCACCTTCAACACCACTACCGGCAATATCCATATGCACATAAGGAAGTGGTAAAGTAGACTCATTACCATGCTTATCTAACCCGCCTACCACAGCTAAAAATGCCATAGGAAATTGATGACCGCGCGCTGTGACGGCAGAAGCCGCATTATTACTAGAAAGTACGTCATCGGCTAAAGTGCGTGGTTTTATAAAGTCATAATCTTCACGACGTGAACGTGATACTTCTGCACCGTCAGCCCATAAATCACCACAATCAGCTAATTGACGTGAAATATTAGCACTACGTGCTGGCCCATTTTCTACATAAGCACCATATGATCCCATCGCACGTGCAGCATGCCCTGTTAAAGTAGCCACAGTAAACAGCGTTGGATTTATTTCGTTTACAGCCAAATCTTTCATTTCACTAAGTAAATCACCCATCGCTAGACGCCCCTCGGCATCAGTGTTACCAATGCGCACTCGCACACCTTCACGGCTAGTAATGATTTCATCAGGAACAAAACAATCTGAACCAATTGAGTTACGTACCACTGCTAAAAAGGCAATCACTTTAACGCCTTTAGGCTGGTAATCAGCAACTGCTTTCATAAATCCAGCCACAGAAGCCGCACCACCTTTATCTCGACTCATACCTGCCATGTAGCCGCCTACTTTTAAATCCGCACCGCCTGTGTCATAAACTAAGCCTTTACCAACAAACATCAGTGTGCGCGTTACTTCACCCTCTGGTACATATTCAAGTTTAACAACGCGTGGATGATGACGCTCTACTGCATAAGATGCACGAGCAACAGTACTTAGCATCGGATAGTGTTTATCAATGGCAGCCAAGTCATCAATCACATCAACGCTCACTGCGCTATTATTAAATAGTTCGCTACAGTAATCAGCAAAGCGTGGTGGTGCCATACGTTCAGGCTCGGTACCACATAAATCACGTGCAGCATATTGTCCAGCTGCTAATGCATTGACTGCTTTAATCGTTTGTTCATTGGCATCAATTAAACCGATTTGAGTAATTGGCTCAATACCATGACCATGAAATTCACGTGCTTCAAGAGGCTGCCATAATGCTTGGCATGCGCCTAAATAGGCCACTTCCAGCGCGTGTTGGTAACGGCTGTTGGTATTTAAAGCAGGTAAGTAAATAGCGGGGTTAACACTGCCTGACGCTTTAGCCTCGTTAATGGCTAATTTAGCCGCATCAAAATAGCGACGTACATCATCATAATCTCTATTTAAAGGGCCTGTTGGGGCTAATACAACACGTTTACCGGCAATTACTAGCAAGGTAACTTGATTACCTATGCGAGAGTCTACTTGAGCTTGATTTAAAATTGCATCGCGCAGAGGCGTATTTGGTATGTGAGAAAAGTCATCGCTGATAATAATTAGTGCATCGTGTGATGCACAATCTAGGCTTGCACTAACTGGCTGAGCCAGCACTGCTTTTGGATATGCCATAAAAAAGGATCCTGTTAGAAAACGTAGCCCCTATTATTATTTATTTAGCAATTTATAACCAGTAAACTGCGGTAATCTGCATACTTACTGGCAACCTAGAGTTACAGCTTTTACACGTCTAAAATACTCAGCTGTAAATTATGCTCTGGTTGGTTTTTAATGCCTACACCTATTCCTAATAAACGCACAGGTTGTTGTAATCCGCGTTGATAGGCTTTGGCGAGTAACTCTTTAAAAATAGCCGTGTTTAATTGATGATTCGCTTGATCTGCTGAGGTCACAACAAAATTAGCAAATTTAACTTTAACACTTAACTTGTTAATTTTATTTTGTAGCTGCTGTTTGTTTAATCTAACCTCGAGCTCACCTAGCAGTTGCGGTAATTGCTCCAAGCACTCATCAAGACTATTTTTGTTGTATTCATAAGTATGCTCCACGCTCAATGACTTACGAATCCGCTCAGTTGAAACCCGCCCTATATGCTCCCCCATACATTTTTGATATAACGACACACCAAAATTTCCCACATGTTGCTGCATCCAATTAGCCCCTTTTTCGCGAACATCTTGGCCCGTGTACAACCCTTTTAAATTAAGCTTCTCCAAGGTTACCTTACCCACTCCTGGAATTTTACCTAGTGGTAATTGGGCTAAAAACGAGTCAACTTGCTCAGGCAATACTACAAATTGGCCATTGGGCTTATTTTCATCGCTAGCAATTTTGGCTATAAATTTAATTGGCGCAATCCCCGCAGAAGCGGTCAGCCCTGTGGTATTAAAAATATCGGTGCGGATCTGCTCAGCAATTAACGTTGCACTGCCTTTAAATGCAGTACTGTCGGTAACATCTAGGTACGCTTCATCAAGTGAAAGAGGCTCTACAAGATCAGTATAGCGGTTAAATATAGCGCGGATTTGAGTTGATACTTGTTTATAAACAGCCATTCTCCCCGGCACAATAACTAAATCGGGGCAAAGCTGTTTGGCATGATAGTTAGACATAGCAGAGCGCACCCCATACTCTCTGGCAATATAATTAGCGGTAGAGAGCACTCCACGGCGACTGTTACCGCCAATTGCCAGCGGTACACTTGCAAGCTTGGGGTTGTCGCGCATTTCAACGGCTGCATAAAAGCAGTCCATATCTATATGAATAAACTTTTTCATCACACAATAATAACTGTTTATCTATACAGTTATTATTGTGGAATCTCTACTAATTAGCAAGCTTGTTGTTATTTAAAAAGAGCGCCTATTTTTCTTAGGCTTATTAAAACAATACATCCAAAATAGTACTTCTAAAGAAAAGCCTAGTAAAATCAAAATAATCGCTCCTGCCTCATTACCCATAGCGTAACAAGTAAACGACGCTATAAAAACGGTGCATGCCAATAACCAATTAATTATATTCTGCATAGTTATCTCCTTGTGTGTTAATAGTTACTATAGTCATGAATTCAAAGAGGTACAATTTTAGCCCTAGAATTTTTGCCAACTATAATTCCCTTGAGCTCATCCGACCATGTTGCTAATCTAAATACTTTAAAACCAAGAGCTATAAATACATGGAAACGTTTAAACAACAACACCCTATTCATACCGACATTACTGTAGCGTGGGGCGATATGGATGCCCTACAGCATGTTAATAACTGTGTTTATCTTCGTTATTTTGAAATAGCCAGAATCGACTTTTTAAATAAATTAAATTTATTTGATACTATCAATGCTAAAGCCACTGGCCCTGTGATCAGTGAAAATAATATTCGCTACAAACGCCCTGTAACGTTTCCTGACACATTAAGCGTAGGTATTACTATCAGTGATATTAAATCTGACCGCTTTGTAATGAATTACAGTGTATTTAGCCATGCGCAAAATGCGATAACCACCACTGGCATGTCAAAAGTGGTGATGTTTGACTTTAAAACAGGGCAAAAAGCCACGATCACAGAACCTTTGTTATCGGCTTTAAAAGCAAACTCAGAAAACAAATAATTAGGATTAGTAATGCAATATAGTCAATTAGGCAGTAGTGATATTAGTGTTTCTAGGGTCTGTTTAGGTAGTATGACTTGGGGAGTACAAAACAACCAGCATGATGCCGACCAACAGATAGCCTATGCTCTTGACCGTGGTGTTAACTTTATTGATACGGCAGAGATGTATGCAGTTCCTCCCTCCCCCGATACTTATGGTAAAACTGAGGAAATTATAGGGAATTGGGTTGCACGTAATTCACAGAAACGAAAAGACATTGTTATTGCAACTAAAATTGCCGGTAATGGGCTTTCATGGATCCGTGATGGTGGTGATATTACTCGCCAAGCTGTTATTGATGCAGTTGATCAGTCTCTAAAACGCCTACAAACCGACTATATTGACTTATACCAATTACATTGGCCAAATCGCCGCACTCCTCATTTTGCAAGGCAATGGCCTGGCATGCTTAAATTTACTGATGTCGATGCAAAACAACACACCGCTGACATGCTTGATATTTTAGAGGGCTTAGATGTGTGTGTTAAAGCGGGTAAAATTAAACACTGTGGACTTTCTGACGACACCCCGTGGGGAATTAGCCAATTTTTAAATTTAGCCAAAGAGCACAACTTACCAAAAATGGTGTCTATTCAAAATGAGTTTAGTTTAGCGCATGCGAAAGATTGGCCTTATTTAATAGAGCAATGTGTGCATGAAGATATTGCTTATCTACCTTGGTCACCTCTGGCTGCTGGGCTATTAACGGGTAAGTACCTCAATGGAGCGCGCCCTGAAGGCTCTCGCTGGACATTTATGCAGCGTAACGGTATTTTTCGTGATACGCCACAATCACAAAAGGCGACCAAAGAGTATGTTGAACTTGCACATGAACACAACATTACACCAGCACAATTGGCGCTAGCGTGGTGTAATCAAGTGGATGGCGTTACCTCATCTATTATTGGTGCCACTACTATGACGCAGCTAAAAGAAGACATTGATGCGTTTGAGCTAACTCTCAATGATGATGCGTTATCAGCAATTGATAGCATATTTAGAAATAACCCAATGCCATACTAGGGGCGATTTAATCACCGAACAAGATCTGCAGCCTGACAGGTTAAAAGAACAGCAAGGAAAAAGTACAATTCGATAATATTGATTCTTTGCTGTTCTTTATGTTTATTTTTTAGCCGTTACCAGTATAATACGCAAAAAATTTTGTAGGCAGATCTATTTGTAATGCAATCACTTCGTTTTTTATGTCTTGGCATTTTGGTCACTTTTGCTACTTGCAGTCATAGTAAAACAGCAAAGCCAATAGAAGAAATTTTATGGTTACAAAGTAAGACCCCTCCGTTTCATTTAAGCAAAGAAACAAAACAACTTGGCTTATGCGATGATTTAACACAACAGCTAATGCATAGCATAAAAGGGGTGAAACATACCCGCTTAGTTTTACCGCAAAAGCGAATTAATAAATATATAGATGAGGGTAGAAACGTTTGTTTTCCATGCGCTATTTACAAACGCAGTGCAAATAAACAGTTTTTATATTCATTACCTACAGCGGTTTATCCCCCACATAACATTATAACTACCGCGGCAAAAGCACCTCAATTAACCTCTAAGCATGGTAACCCTATCAACTTAGTGAGTTTACTTGCTGATAAAAACTTCACCTACGGTCAAGCTGATGCGCGTCGTTTTTCTGTGCAGATTAACAATATTATTGAAAACTCATTAACCCACTCTAATGTTTCTATGAGCTGGAGTAGTGATAATGAAAGTGGTGTTGTAATGGAGCGCTTAAAACACGGCTCTTTAGATTACTCGCTTGATTACCCATTTATCACTAGCCACTTTAGCAAAGGCAATCAACCAAATATTGTAAACCTACCGATTGCCCAAAATAAAAAAAAATTAGTTCCAATAGCCGTTGGCTGTGCGACTAATGCCCCAAACAATTTTGCATCTATGGCAATTAAAAAAATTAATCACGCACTAAAAAACAATATTTTAACCTCAGAGCAATACAAAAATAATCAACAATACTGGTTAAATGAACACTTTGGTGACTTTAATAAAGCCTATAATCAATATGTACTTAACTTTGATTCACAGACCAATGATGCTCCAATAAACACTGCTGACCAGAGTCAGAATAAAGAGCAACTTTAAACTCTCGCCCGGCGCTCACCATCCCTACGCCTGCAGGCGTGCCGGTCATAATAATATCGCCCTCTTCTAAACCCATAAACTCATTTACCTCTGCCAGAATTTGCGCAGGTTGATGCAACATTAGCTGGGTATCACCGTGCTGAATTACTTTACCATCAATATGTAATTCAAATATAAACGATGTCATTTCTGGCGTTAACTCAATAAAATCACTAAATAATGCTGAGCCATCGAACGCTTTAGCACGTTCCCATGGCAAGCCCTTTTCTTTTAAACTGCTTTGCAAAGCTCGCTTAGTCAAATCAAGTCCAATCCCTACGCCCGCAAGCTGCTTATTTTTTATCACAAAGCATAATTCAGTTTCATAATGCAACGTATCACCGTTATGGGAAGAGAGTAAGGTATCGGTGATCGCGCTATTAGGCTTATTAAAAATTACCATTTGCTCAGGGTGTTCGTTGTTTAATTCAGCAATATGCGCACTGTAATTGCGCCCCACACAGACTATTTTTGAAGGTTGTATGCTCTGCGAAGCCAGTTTTATTTGATTCATTCTCTCACCTGTTAATTACATAACGCTTTTAATATTTTGGCATACTCTCAAATTATTAATGCAAAAGCGAATGCAGTTTTATTATGTTTTTATGATAACTATTGAGCTTAATATAATCAATCACATAGAATGGAATAAAAGTAAGAAGGGACTAATTTGGTAGGTTTTTGTATACGCGGTTTTAAAGCAATAAGCAGGTACATTTAGTACCTGCTTATTGATGTTTGTTAATAGGTTATTGACTACTTACAAGTAACACTACTTTGCTCGGCAGCATTTGCTGTAATAGCCAGCTTAGCAATAGATACATGCCAATCACCTTGCGTGCTTAACTGCCAAGGGGTGAACACTTGTGCTAAATCAACACCCTGCTCTGCAAAACAACTTAAGTTGATGTTTAATGTTTGCCATTGACCTGATTGCTCAAGGTTATCAGTAATATCAAACTTACCCTGACAACTCTCACCACAACCCATAGCAATCCACAGCGGGCTTGTTGCCGCTTTATCTACTTTAATTTGCATTTGCAGTTGGCCATTGTTTTCAACGTATGAACGTAAGTCAGATGGGAATGCCGCGGCTAAATTAACCTCAGCCAACGCTTGACTATTAAAACGAATGGCGCGTGCATCTTCTTGCACTTCTTTGTCAAATGTTTGGATGCTCACAGCACCTAATGACTCGCGGCTACTTGCCACCGTTTTTTGCTGCTCGCCACTTTTTAAAACCAACGACCATGGTGCTTTTATAGCACGCTCAAACAACACTAAGTCATCCAATTGTTCAGTCTGTTGAGTTTGCTCTACCAAGTCATCTTTAAGTACGTTGCTATCACCGTAGGTTAAGCCAAAACCATAAGGGAGTAGTGGGCTATAAGCTTCGTCGTTGCGGTTTTCATTGTCGATTGGGTTATTCGGCCATGAAAACGATAACTTTCCTTTAAAGTCGTGGTTAATTGAACCGTCTGCATTTTTAAACAATACATCACTAATTGCATCACCTTCACTGCCTGGAAGCCAAATAGCAACAAACGCATCACTGGCATTTAGCTCAGCATTAACCCACATTGGGCGACCGCTAATAAATAATGATACAACAGGGATCCCCGCATCTTTAAACTTTCGCAGTAACGCTAAGTCGCTTTTATTACCGCGCTGATATTCAAGGTTATCAACATCACCATTACCCTCTGCATATGGTTGCTCACCAAACACCACAATGGCTACATCTGGGCGTGCTTTGTATTCCCCTTCAACACTCAGCGCTGCACTGCCACCAACTTGCTCTACAGTATCTTTAATACCTGCATAAATAGAGCTGCCGCCAGGGAAGTCAATGTTGGTATTGCCTGTTCCTTGCCACGTAACGCTCCAACCACCCGACTGCATGCCGATGTTATCAGCCCCTATGCCTGCGACTAATACGTTGGTCTTAGGCGATAATGGCAGTAACTGCTGCTTATTTTTAAGTAATACTAAAGATTCGCGTACAGCTTGTTTAGCCACTGCACGGTGATCGCTACTACCAATAATTTCAGTTTTTCCAGAAAGAGGACGCTTCGCGGGGCTTGGTTTATCAAATAACCCTGCACGCATTTTAACGCGTAGGATACGCGTTACCGCATCGTTAATTCTGCTTAGTGGAATTTCACCGCTATTAGCTTGGTTAACCAAGTTGCTAAATAGCGGTTTCCACTCATCAGGCGCCATGTACACGTCTAAGCCTGCATTAGCAGCTTGAGCACAGTTACTATTTGAACAGCCTTTAACTTGTCCATGGCCATTCCAATCGCCAACAACAAAGCCATCAAAACCCATTTTTTCTTTTAGTACATCGGTTAATAAGTATTTGTTACCGTGTATTTTATCGCCATGCCAGCTGTTAAACGAAGCCATAACCGTTTGCGCACCTGCACTCAAACCACCTACATAACCTTGTGCATGAAGCGCAAATAACTCTTCTTCAGAGGCGATATTATTACCTTGATCGTCGCCATTGACAGTACCACCATCACCTAAAAAGTGCTTAACGGTGCTAACTACTCGCGTGTCTGACAAAAAGTCTTCATCAACAGCGCCTTGCAACCCTTTAACGATAGAAGCGGAATACGCTTTCACTATTTCAGGGTCCTCAGAGTACCCTTCGTAAGTCCGGCCCCAACGGTCATCACGAACCACCGCAACAGTAGGTGCAAATACCCAATCTATACCGGTAACCATTACTTCTCGCGCAGTGGCAGCGGCTATTTTTTCAATAAGTGCAGGGTTGTTTGCAGCACCCAAACCAATATTATGCGGAAATAAAGTCGCGCCAATAACATTGTTGTGTCCATGCACCGCATCAGTGCCCCACATTGTAGGAATGGTACTGCCATCTAAAGAATCATCAATAGATGCTTGGTACATCTTTTCTGCTAAATCAACCCAATCTTCAGGGGTTGCATGTTTATTATTGTTTGGAAACGAACCACCGCCATTTAAGTAAGAACCAAAACCATACTTACGCATATCTTCAACCGTGATATTACGGATTTCAGGTTGGATCATTTGCGCTATTTTTTGCTCTAGCGTCATACTCTTTAGCATATCAGCGATTTTTTGCTCCATTTGAGCGTCGCTTTTAATGCCCGTTTCGATTGTTGGCCAAATTTCTTTTGGGCTTGTCGCATCACTAGCACTGTTAGAGGGTTGCGAACAACCGCTGCTGGTTATTGCTGCTAGCATCAGCGCAGTGATTGAAAAAGTGCGTTTAATAATCATAACATTCACCTAAAACTCAAAGAGGAGTTGACGTTGTTTTTTTTGCACCAAACAGCGCGAAATAAGTAATATATAAATAGCAACCAATGGGCAGAATAAGAGCTAATTGCACACCGATGTTATCAGCTAGCATACCTTGTAATAACGGAATAATGGCACCGCCAACAATCGCTAAACATAAAATACCCGAACCCTGCGAGGTGTATTTACCAAGCCCCTGCAGTGCTAAACTAAAAATAGTAGGAAACATAATAGAGTTACATAATCCAACTAATAAAATAGCCCACATAGCCAGTGACCCTTGACCCGTCATAGCAATTAACACAAGTAAGCCTGCTAAAATACCGTGACAAGCTAATACTTTAGCTGCGTTTAATTTTTGCATAATCGCGGCGCCAGCAAAGCGCCCTATCATTGCACCTGCAAAATAATAGCTAATGTAATGTGCTGCTTGTTGCTCTGGTAAGCCTGCAATATGATCAAGGGTTAAAAAGCCAACTAAAAAACTACCTATGGCCACTTCAGCCCCTACGTAAACAAAAATACCAATCGCGCCTAAAATAAGGTGACGATATTTCCATACACTGCCTAAATCAACAAACTCAGTGTCACCTTGGTTTTCTGCTTCACTGTCAATCGCTTTACCTAATTTAGGTAACTTTAAAAAAGCAAAAATAATCGCCAATGTTAATAAACTTGCACTGAGCATTAAATAAGGAAACTTAACTTGTTCTGCTGTAGCTTGACTAATTTCTGACAAAATTAACCAACTACCAAACAATGGCGCAACAGTTGTACCTAAAGAGTTAAAAGCTTGAGTCATAGTTAAGCGCGAAGACGCTGTTTTTGCAGGCCCTAATACGCTTACATAAGGGTTGGCAGAGACTTGTAAAATAGTGATCCCTGAAGCAAGTACAAACAAAGCAAGTAAAAATAGCTCGTAAACATGTGCCTCTGCAGCGGGGTAAAATAGTGCACACCCTATCGCAGCAACAACCAAACCAACAACAATACCAAATTGGTAACCTATTTTACTGACCAGCTTCCCTGCAGGAATTGACATAACAAAGTAGGCACCAAAAAAACAAAATTGTACCAACATTGCTTGGGTGTAATTAAGGGAGAACATTCCCTTTAAATACGGAATTAAAATATCGTTTAGGCAAGTAAGAAAACCCCACATAAAAAACAAGGTCGTAAGCGATGTTAACGCAAAGGTGTGTGTAGACCCTGGTTTTTGGCTGTTTTCTGCTGCCGGTAGTGGCTGTGTGATATGTGCCATAGTATAATCTCTAATTATTTTTTAATTATCAGATTGTTACCTCTATTTTATTGCGTTTAGTAAAACTTAAAATGCAGATAATAGTTGCAACACCAAATGTAAGCGCTTACATTTATAGCATATAGAGAAAATTTATCAATTTATTTACAAAAATATTGTAAGCGCTTACATTGTTGTATTATGCAATTTATATTGCTTAGCTAACTACTGTAAAGCTCATTATTATTTGCAAGCTTAAGGACGTATCTCATTGTGTTTAAAACAATCTCCTTACCAGGCACGTCAGCCCTCTTAAAGCCGCCGTTTATTTTTGGGGTTGCTACAGCCTCTTTTCAAATAGAGGGAAGTTACGATACCCGCCTCCCCTGTATTTGGGATACTTTTTGTAACAAACCAAACACCATTGCAGATAACAGTAACGGCAACCAAGCATGTAAACACATTGAATATTGGCAACAAGATGTACAAATGATTGCTGATTTAGCTGTAGACGCTTATCGTCTTTCGATTTCTTGGCCACGCGTTTTACACCAAGATGGCAGCTTGAATATTCAAGGAATGTCGTTTTATAAATCGCTATTACAAGCTTTAAAAGCGCGCAACATTAAAACTTATGTCACTTTATATCATTGGGATTTACCACAGCATTTAGAAGACAACGGTGGTTGGCTAAATCGCGATACCGCGTATCAATTTGCTCATTACACTCATATAGTAACTCAACAACTAGAGGGCTTAGTTGACTCTTATGCGACCTTAAATGAGCCTTTTTGTAGCGCCTACCTAGGCTATGAAATAGGGGTACATGCACCAGGCATAAAAAGTCAAAAAGCAGGACGCCAAGCAGCGCACCACTTACTGCTTGCCCATGGACTCGCAATGCAAGTGATACGTAAGAATTGCCCCACGATAGAAGCCGGTATAGTACTTAACTTTAGCCCATCCTATCCGCTTACCACTGCTGATGAACGCGCTGCTAAATTAGCTGATGACTATCATAACCAATGGTATATACGGGCAGTACTAGAGGGCTGTTACCCTGAAGTGATTAATGAGCTTGCAAATGATGCAAAGCCACAGATTAGTGATGGAGATATGGCAATTATTAGCCAAAAGATCGATTTTTTAGGGGTTAATTACTATACTCGTATTCATTACAAAAATACCCCAGATCATTGGTTTAGCGAAGTTTCTTTAGAGAATGTTGCCACCACAGATATGGGCTGGGAAATATATCCGCAGGGATTGTGCGAATTACTGCTTTCACTAAATGATCGTTACACTTTACCTAAGGTATATATAACAGAGAACGGCGCAGCGATGGCTGATATATTAATAAATGGTAAAGTAGATGACATACAACGTATCAATTATTACCATAGCCATCTTAATGCCGTTCATAATGCAGTTGAGCAAGGCGTTAATGTACAAGGCTACTTTGCATGGAGTTTAATGGATAATTTTGAATGGGCCTATGGTTATGAAAAACGCTTTGGGCTAGTCTATGTTGACTACCAAACTCAACAACGTACCTTAAAACAAAGCGCAATTGCGTATCGTGATTTTCTTAAACAGCGCCAAAAATAATAACGAGTGGCTTTTATGCTGAGTAAAAAAGAAAAAATAGCTTACGGCCTAGGTGACACGGCCAGTAATATTATTTTTCAAACCGTCATGCTGTTTTTAACTTTTTTCTACACTGATATTTTTGGTATTTCGCCTGCAGTTGTGGGCACCCTTTTTTTAGTAGTTAGAGTCATTGATGCAGTAACTGATCCAATAATGGGCGCACTCACTGATGCCACTCATACTAAATACGGTAGCTACCGACCCTACCTACTTTGGCTTGCCATCCCTTTTGCCGTTATAAGCGTGATTACTTTTACTACCCCTGAGATGGATGACGGCAACAAAATTATTTACGCCTTCGTTACCTACACCCTGCTAATGTTAGTTTACACCGCAATAAACATTCCTTATTCGGCACTTGGCGGAGTATTGAGTGGCAATCCCAACGAACGTGTCTCCATTCAATCATACCGGTTTGTATTTGGCATGCTCGGAGGTTTATTGGTTACAAGCTGCACTTTGCCTTTAGTAACATGGTTTGGTAATGGTAATAACGAAATGGGCTATCAACTCACCATGCTGGTTATGAGTTGCCTCGGTGTGATGTTGTTTCTAATTTGTTTTCGTTACACCAAAGAGCGAGTGAGCAATCCACCGCATAAATTATCTTTAAAAACACAACTTCATGTTTTATGGCAAAATCAGCCGTTTAAAATCTTGTGTATGGCGGCTCTGGTATTATTGACCAGTATGGTGTTGCGCACGACATTGGCTATTTACTATGTAAAATATGTTCTTGGCAAAGAAGATTTAATCACCGAATTTGTAACCTTAGGTATGATTGGTAATATTCTAGGCTGCGCCTGCGCACAACCTTTAAGTAAACGCCTTGATAAGAAAGTGGCTTATGTTTATCTACAATATATTTCCGCCATATTGAGCTGCCTTGCTTTTTTTATCCCTAATGAACACGTTTTACTAGCGTTTTTGGTGTATTTTTTATGGTGTTTTTTCACTCAAATGGCAACGCCTTTATTATGGGCAAAAATGGCTGATACTATTGATTACGGAGTCTGGCAGAATGGCCGTCGACTCACGGGTTTAGTTTACGCAAGCATCGTATTTTTTATCAAATTGGGGCTTGCATTAGGCGGAGCGATTGCCGGTTGGTTACTTGCTTATTATCAATATCAAGCCAATGTGGAATTAAGCGAGGCAACTAAAAATGGTATTTTAACCTCATTCACACTTTACCCCGCGATTGGTAGTGTACTTGTGGCATTAATAATGAGTAAATACAGCCTAGACAATAAAACCATTAAAAAAATCACTGCCGATATAACACAGAAAAGCAATTTGTAGCAAGGAATAGTATGGCCACCATTTATGAAGTGTCAAAGCTTGCAGGGGTGTCACTTGCCACTGTTTCAAGAGTAATGAACAACAATGCAAACGTAAGTGATGCAACCAGAAAAAAAGTCACCTTAGCCATGGAAGAGCTGGGCTACCGCCCTAACTCTATTGCGCAATCACTGGCTTCTAATTGCTCGAATAGTGCGGGCTTGTTAGTTTCAGAGCTTAAGGGGCCATTTTATGGACCGATGATGAGCGGTATAGAGAACACCCTAAGAAACCAAGGTAAACACGTTATTATTACCGCAGGCCACAGTGACGCAGAGCGAGAGCAACAAGGCATCGAATTTTTAATTAGCCGTAACTGCGACGCACTTATTTTGCATGTTGAAGCTATTAGTGATGAATACTTAATAAAACTCAGTAAAGGCAAAACCCCGTTTGTTTTGCTAAACCGCTATATTGAAGAGCTCGCCGACCGCTGTATTATTCTTGATAATACTAAAGGTGGCTATTTAGCCACTAAATACATTATTGAATCGGGCCATAAAGACATTGCCTATATTAGCGGTCCACTATGGAAAAAAGATGCTCAGGAACGCTTAAATGGGCATAAACAAGCGCTTGCTGAATTCGCCATTAAATTTGATGAAAACAATTTATTTGAAGGTGACTTTGTAGAAGAAAGTGGCTACGAAGGCTTCGCTACACTGTATAAAAACAACCCCGCCTTTACCGCCTTGGTGTGTGCCAATGACGAAATGGCCACTGGTGCCATGGTGAGTGCCAGAGAGCATGGTATACAACTACCTTCGCAGCTTTCAATTATTGGCTACGATAACGTGTTTTTTACCCGTCACGTTTACCCTCCGTTGAGCACTATAAACTATCCTATCGATGAGATGGGTAAAGTGGCAGCGCAGTGGGTACTTAGTCATGTTTATCAAAAAAGCGTACACCCTATTCAAACGTTATTTGAGCCCGAGTTAGTTATACGCCAATCTGTGGTTAAACCTTTAACATCTAGGTAAGCTAATAGGCTGTTAAACAAGCTGATTGAGTAATGATAAATTTATTGGTTTTAACAATACCTGCTCTATTTCTAGTTGCCTGATATGCACAGCATCGGGCTCCATACCACTAATAATAACGCGCTTAATATTAGGGTAATGCTGTTTAATAAACCCAGCCAGCTCTAAACCGGTACCATCTGGCAAATGCATATCAAGTAATACTTTATCGTAATTACTATTATGCTCTAGTACTGCCTTACAGTCTTTAACACTTGCTGCTATATCGGTATCCACATCCAAGCTTTCTAGTAATAGCTGGGTAATTTGTGCGGCATCAGCATCATCTTCTACTAATAAAAAGCACTTCTTATCTCTACTCGGTTTAGGCATTGGCTGAATAGATGAAGTAGGCTGTTCTTTTTGCCCGAGCCTTAACTCTAAGCATTGATAAAGCAAGTGGGAATCTACAGGTTTGGCAATCATATCGTCAAACCCTAACGCATTGAGTTCGTTATGAATGCCTTTCATAGTTGCTGCAGTTAAGGCTATGATTGCGCCTTTAAATCCTAGCTTTCTAAGCTCAATAGCAGCTTCTTTTCCGCCCATTACCGGCATATGGATATCTAAAAATATAATATCGTAGGTAGTGTGCCCGTCTGCTAGCTGTTTTTTTACTTTTTCAAGCGCTTGCTTACCATTATCAGCATAATCTACTTCAGCGCCTGCTGAACCAATTAAGTGACCAACTAGCACGCGTAAATCGCGTAAATCATCAACCACCAACACTTTGCCGTTCACTTGGCAGGGGGCTACTTTTTGCTGCATATTGGGGGTTAAATCAAGTTTTAATAAATTACGCTCTACCTGTCTGATATCACCAGGGTATAAGGAGATGGTAAACGTTGAGCCTTCACCGACATGAGAGTCTAATGAAATATCCCCCTGCATACGACTAAGTAGTTCAGAACAAATAGCTAAACCTAAGCCTGCACCACCTACTGAACGCGACTCTACATCAGCTATTTGCTCAAAAGGCTTAAAGATGAGACCTTGTTTTTCTGGAGCAATGCCTAAGCCTGAGTCTTTAATACTAAAAAATAGCATTTCACGCTCATTGACTACTTCAGTCCACGCGTTAACCACAATCTCGCCTTGCTCAGTAAATTTAATCGCGTTATTGATCAGGTTAATGAGAATTTGTCGAACTCGAGTGGCATCTACACGAATAACTAATGGTAAAGGCTCCAGTGATTCAAACTTTAGTGATAAGCCCTTATCGAGTGCTGATACGCGCATTAAGGTAAATACATCGGCCATTAAGCTATCAAGGTTAACCTCCCCTAAACTCAGTTCGAGTTTATCGACAGCAATTTTAGATAAATCTAAAACGTCATTCAGTAAGCTTAATAAATGCTTACCATTACGATAAATCACACCGAGCTCGTTTTCAGCCTGCTTGTTAAAGTCACTGAGCATCAACAACTCTGTATAACCTAAAATAGAAGATAGCGGTGTTCGTAATTCGTGGCTTAAATGTGCTAAAAAGCGATCTTTTGAACGGTTTTCAGCCTCGGCTTTTAAGCGTTCCACTCGCTCATCTTCTACATCACGGCGCGCTAATGCGTAGCGAATAGAGCGAGCAAACCGGCTACCACTCATTTCGTTTTTAACTAAGTAATCAACCGCTCCGGCATCAAGCGCAGCTGAATCGAGGGCATCGTTTGATTGCCCTGTAAGCATAATAATAGGCCCACAAAAACCATTTTTAAGCGCTTGTTTTAAAACACTCAAGCCATCAGATGCCCCTAAGCGATAATCAAGCAAGCAAATATCATGTTGATTTTTACTCAACACTTCCACCGCCTGCTCAGGAGAGCTTATCCAGTCTATGTCAAACACATGGGAACTGAGCTGCTCTAAATAGTCACGAGTTAAAATATAATCATCTTCATCGTCTTCAACCAATAGCAGTTTCGTTGCCTTTGCTAACATAGCGTCTCCTGTTTTAATAATATGCTTAATCGTTAAACGTGCTTGGTAGCTCTACAAACTCAACCCAGTATTTACCCAGCGTTTTCATCAACTCAACTAACCCGTCAAACGTAACCGGCTTAGTTATGTAAGACGCAGCGCCTAGGTTATAACCCTTAACCATGTCTTCTTCTTGCTTAGAGGTAGTTAAAATTACCACAGGGATGCCTTTTAGGTTTGGATTTGCCTTAATAGCTTCAAGCGCTTCACGACCATCCATTCTCGGCATGTTTAAATCAAGTAAAATTAAGCCTGGTCTTGGCGAGATGCTTTTATCTACAAACTTGCCTTTGCGCTCTAAATACTCCAAGAGTTCAACACCGTCTTCAACAAAATGTAATTCATTTAAAACGCGGCTTTCAGCAAGCGCGTCTTGGGTTAATAAACGATCATCTTCATCATCGTCTGCCATCAAAATGGTAATCGGTTTTACGTTTGTTAATGGCATATTATGCCTCTCCTTGTAGTGTGAATAACTCTGCATTCACAGGTAATTTAATGATGAAAGTTGCCCCTTCACCTAGGGAGCTTATCGCAGCAATAGAGCCGCCATGTCGCTCTACGATTCGACGACATACAGATAAACCAATACCCGTTCCTTTATATTCTGAACGGCCATGCAAACGTTGAAATGGTACAAATATTTTATCCGCGTACTCATCAGAGAAGCCGATCCCATTATCTTTTACGGTAATAACATGCCAACATATTTCACTGTTATGATCTTCACTAAACTCACACACTCGTTCAAAGTCAACATTAACAACCGGGTCAACGTTAGGCGCTCTGAACTTCACTGCATTGGAAATTAAGTTTAAAAACAGCTGATGCATTTGACTCGGATCTGCCTGAATAATGGGCATCTCAACCGTAACAACCTGTGCATTACACTCATTAATCGCTATTTCTAAATCACCTTTTATATCATTCAGAATGCTGTTTAAATCGGTATCGGTAAAATCTTTACCTCGGGTCGTTACTCGAGAGAACTCTAATAAATCATTAATTAAATTAGACATCCTTTGTGCGGCATTTTTCATGCGGGCAATATAATCAGCGCCTTTTTCGCCCAACTCGTCTTTAAACATGCTTTCAAGCCGATCACTAAATGCTTGGATTTTTCTTAACGGCTCTTGCAAGTCATGACTGGCAACAAAAGCAAACTCTTCTAACTCTCGGTTACTACGACTCAATTCATCAGAATACAAGGTAAGCTCTTGAGTACGTTCACTCACTTTACTGGCTAAAGTTTCATTTTGCATTTCAAGCTCGGCACGATACTCGGCCGCATTTTTCAAGTTCAACCTCGCCAATAAAAACATACCCAAAATCAATAATGTACTTGTAACTGCAGTAATACCAAAAGTGATTTTAGCTTCTTTCTTAATTTGTTCTAATTTCGAAAAATGACTAACTTTAAACAACAATTCACGCTCTTGAATATCATTAACCAACGCCCGAATCTCTCTGTAAAGATCACGCCCTTCATGTGTATTCAGCCTCAAAAGTGCGCGCTTTTCTTTATCATTTAATGCTAATTTAACCGTTTTTTTCAGCTCATCTATTTTAGCTTCAACCAGTAATAATAACTCAGCAATACGCTGTGCCTGCCCATCAATTTCAGAATGTAAGGCGCTCACATGGTTAGTTTGAGACTCTATTTGTGCGACGGCATCGTAGTAAGGCACTAAATAATCATCCGTTTGGGTTAATAAATACCCACGCTGCCCCGACTCAGCTTGCACTACTGAAAGGTGCAATTGCTCTATCGCCGTACTTAGCATATTAGTGTTATCTAAACTTTGTTGAGTACGCGTTAGGCCTTGTATGGTATTAATGGCTAAAAAAGCATTACCAACAATAATACACAGCACTATAGATATAAATAACGCCCATACTACATTTGCCTTGCCTTGCTGTTTGCGTTTAATCATTTATCGTCCTGAATTAATTAGGGTTACTTCGACTCTGAAATAAGCTGCAAACTGTCACTGCACGCTTGGCAATTAGCAATTATTTTATCCAGTGCAGCGAGTGCTTTATCTTTTGGCATATCGTTTTCAAGTACTAGCTTAATTAGTTCAGCATTCATCGAAATACGATTTAGTGGCGCACGTGCGTCGTGTACCAGCTCATTCAAAGGTTTTGTTTTTTCTGACGATGCCATCAAAATCCTCGTTTTGTTGTTATTAAATTTGCATACTGGTTATTTATACTCGCCAATACCACCATAAGCATTTAAACGGTTATATAAGGTTTTAGTACTAATACCCAGCATTTGTGCTGCTAAAGTTTTATTACCTTGTACCTTATCGAGCGTGGCATGAATAAGTTCTTTTTCAACTTCTTCAATTGTTTGCCCTGCTGATACCTGTTTGTCCTCAGATTGAGTATTAACCCTTGAAAAAGGTGACTCTAAGTTGTCAGGTAATGTAATTGTGCTAGTTTGCGGGTCGCTCATAATAAAAGCGCGATGAATAGCATGGCGAAGTTCACGTACGTTACCTGGCCAGTCGTATGTTTGTAGCTCTTTAAGTTGTTCATTAGTCCACGCAAACGCTGTACCATTTTCATCGTTCAACTGCCCTAAAAATGCTTTTGCGAGTAATGGAATATCTTCTTTTCGCTCTCGAAGTGTCGGTATATCAATTGGAAAAACAGCGAGTCTAAAGTAAATATCTTCACGTAAAATATTATTCTGCGCTAAATCGGTAAGGGAGCGGTTAGTCGCTGAAATAACACGGCAATTTACTGGTAACTCACGATTACCACCAACCCGTGTTACTTTTTTAGTTTCAAGTACACGCAATAAATTAGGCTGCATATCAATCGGCATTTCAGTGACTTCATCAAGAAATAACGTTCCGCCATCGGCTTGTTCAAACACGCCTTCTTTACGGGCAATAGCACCGGTAAATGCACCTTTTTCGTGACCAAATAATTCACTACCAATAAGTTCTTTTGAAAGCGCACCACAGTTACTCGCCACCAGTGGACCTTCGCATTTACTGGCATTATGAATAGCTTGCGCTACCACCTCTTTACCTGCTCCGCTTTCACCCATAAGCATAACGTTAGCATTAGTTTTAGCTACGCGCTCTATCATGGTATAAAGCTGTTGCATGGGCGCAGACTCGCCAATAAGCGTGTCAAAATGATGTGTAATGGCGGCACTTTTCGCTTTTTTAACAGTTTTTTTCGGGCCGTTTAATACTAATTCTAAATCTTCACGTTGCAGCGGCTTTAATAGATGCGACACATTAGGCTCACACATCTCAGCTAAAATACCTTTAACCGAAGGGTGACCAGAAATAAGGGTGACTTTAGGCGATTGACCAATCATTTTTAAATGATCTAATAAATGCAAGCCACTGCCATCAGGTAACATAAAATCGAGCAGCACGTGATCGAAAGTATTATTTTCAAACCACTGATGTGCTTCTTTTAGACTGGTTGCTGTATTAATGTTGTGGCCAAGAAACTCAACAATATGGCAAATAACATCGCTGAATTCGACGTCGTCATCGACTAAAAGTATATTTAACATGAATAATCCCTGTGCTTTTTCACCATTCTACTTGCCCTTTAAAGTAAATGAAAGATATACATAATTAAGGTACAAAGTGCGGCTGTTTTATTTTTAATTCAATAGTTTAATCATAAGTAGCTGTATAGGCGCTGAAATAGCGCTATTTTATGCGGCTTATTAAATCTCTATTAAAGCAATTAATATAACTAACTGATATAATTTATTTTTATTACAGGAGTTGTTATGCGCTTATGAAAAACCTACATTCATCCCTCAATCAATATTGAGCAAGGTCGTCAATTTTCTCGCCCAACCGCTCGCGCTATTGCATTTAAGCAACAACACATTTTACTTATGTATACTCAGCGCTATGACGACTTTAGCTTACCTGGCGGTGGAATTGACCCGCATGAAAGTATAGAGCAGGGATTGATCAGAGAACTAAGTGAAGAAACTGGCGCACAAAATATAAAAATATGTAGCGAGTTTGGGCTTTACGAAGAGTACCGCCCTTGGTACAAAGATGACTTTGATTTTATTCATATAAAATCATACTGCTACCTCTGCCAAATTGATGAGCAACTAGGCCAAGCACAGCTTGAACACTACGAAAAACAAAATGGCATGCAGGCTAAATGGGTTGATATTTTCCAGGCGATAGCCCATAACGAACGTACACTTGCAAACAGTGACAAGCAAGGGCTATCGATTATTCGCGAAACCTATCTGCTAAAAGCCATTGCAGCACAGTTTTTTTCCTAAGTGTTTAGGGTTGCGTTTGCGGTTCGCTCAGCGATTTTTTACCCACATAAAAGCGGTATAGTCCCAGTAAGTTACTACTTAAAAATAGGCTTTCCATGATTATTGCCACTGGCGAGCCGGCAAAAATATTATGTGTTATCCAAAAAGAGGTTCCCACCACCATACATAACCTTAAGTGCAAATCTCGATTTTGAAATGAAGCGATAGTTTGTATTAATGTCGCCACCAATGCAAATGCGCTAAACCAATCTTGCCAAGTAAAATAAACGGCTAAGCAGCTTACTGCCATAAACCAACACATAGCCCAAGTATGCTTAAAGTAAATACAATAAAAATAACGCACCGCGGCAATAAACATTAAGCAGCCGGCACTGTTATAGCCCAATATAAAAAAGTGAGCAGAGGTTAATAATACTGAGGTAGATAAACAGCTTAAAATAATTCGTCGGGACTTAAACTGAAATGAAGCTAAGTCGAGTAAAGTAGCGGCTGCTACTAACGATTGGGCAATTAAAAACATAACACTCCAAAGTATTAAGGCTTAAAAATGGGGAGTGTATAATGCTTTATAAAAACAGTACTTAACTTAAGTTAAGTCGCTTACGAATTCGTGACAACGAAATAGCTGAAATACCTATATACATTGCCACTTGGCTCAAGCTTAGCTGCGCCAACCAATGGGGCTTATGTTTGAGTAAATAACAGTAACGCTGCTCGGGGCTATTAAGTAATAAAAATGCCTCTTTGGCTTCTTTAAAAATAAGCTGCTGTGCAATAAGCTGCTGCTTAATCAGTTGATACTGTGCTTGCTCAAATAGTGTTAGTGGTACTTTAATTACATTGGCTTCGTTAATCACTTTTAATTGATAAAACGCAGGTGTTGAGGTCATCCAATTGGCAAACAGCAACGCAAATTCATCTTTAAAATAAAATTCTTTACACTTTTGCACGCCGTCTATGTCATTATGAATAGCGCCTAAAACCCCCTGAACAATTAAATACCCATAACCTTGTACATCGCCTTGTTGCACTAATACAGTATTGGGCGCTATTCGTTGCTGAGGATACTTACCAGCCAATTGCACTTTAAACTTGTTTACTAGTGCTTCATAACTGTCGCCAAGCGATAAAAGTGGATTATCAGACATTAAAAATTACCATTTTTTCATTAAAGCATGTGTAATATCAGCCGCTGATACACCCACCCTAGGAATATATTTTTGGCCACACCATAAAGGTGAAAAATCACTTTTAGCACTTTTTTCAGCTAGAGTTCTTAAGGCTGTTATTGCACTGCTGGCATGTGGAAACGCAGGAACGCCCTTTGGTATAGCACCTAGCTCTTGGATTACTCGATTTTGAATACCCCGAGCGGCTCTACCAGAGAACAATGTGGTCAGTGTGGTCTCATCTTGTTGCTGAGCTAAAATAGCCTGTTGATGCAAAGCCGATGTTGTTGCCTCCTTGCATAGTAAATAAGCACTCCCTACTTGGACTGCACTCGCTCCTAACGCTTTAAACCGCTGAACATCATCGGCTGAAGCAATGCCACCAGCAGCAATAATAGGTAGTGATATATGCTTAACACAACGCTTAACTAACTGCTCAGTAGTTTGTTGTAAGCTTAAATCCATAGATAAAAAATGGCCTCGATGCCCCCCTGCTTCTAAACCCTGAGTAATTATGGCATCAACACCATTTTCACTAAGCCAAATAGCTTCATCTAAAGTGGTTGCCGTTGAAATTACTTTAGTGCCCCAGCTTTTTATTTGCGCCACAATAGTTTGCTCAGGTAAACCAAAATGAAAACTCACAACTGCTGGCTTATAAGGTGCAATTATATCAACAATCGATTGATTTATAGGTTGACGAGAAGCCCCTGCAGTTAAGCTTTGCGGGTCAATTTTATACTCTGTAAAGTAAGCGGCAAGTAATGCATGCCAGCACTGTTGTTGCGCGGGTGTGTAGTCAGCAACTGCATGACAAAAAAAGTTAAGATTAAACGGCTTCGTTGTTTTGTGGCTAAGTATTTCTAGCTGCTCAACTAATTGTGCTGGTGATAACATAGCGCAAGGCAAAGAGCCTAACCCTCCAGCCTCACTTACAGCAAGAGCAAGCTGCTCGTTTTGAACACCCGCCATAGGTGCCTGAATTATCGGTAAAGCGGTATTAAACAATGATGGCTTCATTTGAACTCTCCCTGTAACTTTTTCAACAACTTGCAGTATTTACAGAACCATAGCAAAAACAGCAAGCAAACAACATCTAGATTTTAGTCATAAGTAATGTAAAAACTATTACTAACAGATAGTTATGATTTTTTTAATATCGAGAAACTAACTGGCTTTGGTTTTGCACCTACCCTATTACATAATTTGTTAGGAGGTAAAATGAGTAACACAGTTGATACGATCAATCCCGCAACAGAGCAAGTCATTAATAGCTATACACTGCTTTCTCAAGCTCAAGCAGAGCAAGTGATCGAAAAATCTCATGAAACATACTTAACATGGCGATTAACCTCGTTTACCGAGCGCGCACAACATCTAAATAAATTAGCCTCTTTATTTGAAAGTCAAAAAGAAGCCTTAGCAAAACTAATGACCGAAGAAATGGGTAAAGTCTATGAGCAAGGCTTCCAAGAAGTTCAGCTTTGTGCTGACATTTGTCGTTATACCGCTGAACATGGCGCCGATATGCTTAGCGACGAGGAGCGCGACATGCAAGGAGGTCGTGCAATCATAAGTTATCGCCCTACCGGTGTGCTGCTGGGTATTCAGCCATGGAACTTCCCACTTTATCAAGTTATTAGATACAGTGCCGCAAACATTATGGCGGGTAATACCACCGTATTAAAACATGCCGGTAATGTATTTGGTATGGCTGAAAAAATTGAAACATTATTTCTACAAGCAGGCTTCCCTGAACACTGCTTTAGCAACTTACTGATTGATGGTAAAACCGCCAGCGCCCTTATTTCACACTCGGCTATAAGCGGCGTGACCTTCACTGGAAGCGATGGCACAGGTAAAAAAGTAGCAGAGCAAGCTGCCAAGCATGTTAAAAAAACCGTACTAGAACTGGGTAGTAACGACGCTTTTGTTGTACTTGATGACGCTGATTTAGCCCTTGCAGTTAAAGCATGTTTACAAGGACGCATTATCAACAACGGCCAAACCTGTGTTGCAGCAAAGCGCTTTGTGGTGGTTGATTCACTCTACAATGACTTTAAAGAAGCACTAAGCCAGCAGTTTAAGGCGATAAAAATGGGCGACCCAATGGATGAAGATACTGAACTGGGTCCTATGGCACGCGAAGATTTACGCGACAAAATTCATCAGCAAGTGCAAGACTCTGTCAATGCGGGTGCAAAAGTAATTGTAGGCGGCGAAATACCGCAACAAACAGGTTATTACTACCCCCCAACCGTGCTGGAAAACCTTAAACCAGGTATGCCTGCGTATGACGATGAGCTATTTGGCCCTGTCGCATCTTTAATTAAAGCCAAAGATAACGACGACGCTATGCGTATCGCTAATGATTCGCGCTATGGACTAGGCGGCGGTATATTTTCAAAAGATGAGAAAAAAGCCATTGAACTGGCCAAAAAGTATTTTGACACCGGCATGATCAATATTAATGGTTATGGTTTGGCACAACCAAACCTGCCATTTGGTGGTGTTAAAGACAGCGGTTATGGCCGAGAGCACGGCGGCTTTGGGATTCGCGAATTTGTGAATGTTAAAAGCATCATGATTCACAGCTAGTATCAGGTATCAGGTATCAGGTATCAGGTATCAGGTATCAGGTATCAGGTATCAGGTTAGTAAAAGTAAACACCGCGCTTGTTGCAAGCGCGGTGTTTTATTGTCTGATGAATTTAAAAACCTGAGTTAGGCTGTTTTAAAAAATCAAGTTCTTCTTTTGTAGACTCCCGCCCCAGTATCTTATTACGATGCGGATAACGATTAAATCTATCGATAATCGCCTTATGCTGATACTCAAAATCTAAGTTATTTTGAATACCTAACGCCTTAAATAGCTGGACTGCTTCCTTATGAATTAGCTTTGATTCGCTGTGCATAAAAGGCATATACAAAAATACGCGTTGTTCATCCGTCAATTTCTTATCAAACCCTTTAGCAATAGCAGTTTGTGCTAACGCTAGAGCTAATGTATCACAGGCAAATGCTGCGGGTTTTTCACGGTAAATATTACGTGAAAACTGATCAAGCACAATAATTTCCGCAAGACTACCTGTCGCGCTTTCACGCCAATCAAATAACTCATTTACACTTGCTTGATGATGTAATTCACCAAAGCGAGTTTTAATTTGTGCATCAAGCCTATCGTCTTTTTGCCACCACTGTTTAGGCTCAAGCTCGGTAAACCAAAAGTCGATGATTTTATTAAACATAATGAATCTCTTTGTTAATTAACGCTAAACTAAATAATTTGCTACGAAAACTTCGCAAACTTAAAAGCACTATCGTAATGTATTAACTTTCTCTTTAGCCTAAAACCTTTAACCTAATACATTTACTATACCTAGCCCTTTTCAAACATAGGTACTTTGCGTTTATCTGCTTTGCTCATTGCCAGCTTTTGTATATCTTGCTGCTTTTGCTCACTTGGTTTTGTTTCTAGGGATTGCTGATTAGCATCTTCAAATACCAGTTCGGTTAGTAAGGCAAAATGATCGGAGCCATATTTAGCAAGGCGCTTTATCCGTTTTACACTAAAGCCTTTTGAATGAAACAAATGATCAAGCGGCCAACGCATAAAAAAGTAATTAGCATGAAAAGTATTAAAAAAACCACGGCCTTTACGGGGGTCTAAAAATCCACTAATTTGCATAAATAAACGAGTACTGCGTGACCAAGCAACATCATTTAAATCGCCAGCGACTATCGTAGGGCGAGTTGAACCTTTAAGGGCTTTAGCCACCATTATTAATTCGCTATCGCGTGGACGTGATGAATCTTCTTCGGTTGGGCTTGGTGGCGCGGGATGAATAAAATGCCCCTGCATTTTTAACCCTTGGTGGTTTTCAAATAAAATATGAATAGAAGGAATGTCATCTTCTATAAGTGCACAAATTTGTGCATCGAGTATGTTAAATTTACTAAATACATGCATGCCGTAGCGGTTATCTTTTGGGCACTGTACTTGATAAGGGTAGTTTTTTTTAAGCACGGACAATTTATCTTGCCACCAACTATCGCTTTCTAAAGTGATGAGTAAATCGGGCTGATATTTATCGACTAAGTTAATTAACTGCTCACTATGTCGATTCGACATCAGTACATTAGCGGATAAAATTCTGATGCTATGATCACTACTTTTTGGCGCTGTTAATACTTCTTTTTTAGCAAACCAAGTGTAGGGATAAATCCACTTAGCTTGAAGCGCACAGATAATTAAAGCAACAGCCGCTATTAATGAGCATGTAATAAAGTCGCTTTGCCACATACCTATTAGTGCCACGATAATTACAGCGCTTGCTAGGTAGCACACCTGCAAGCGCACAAAGTCGCAACTACGTATCAAGTAATGCTGACTGTATGACAGGGGTAATAACGTTATTAATAACAACAAGCCAGTAACTATGACCAATACGGTGAGCATTTATAAATCCTAATAGTGCTGTAAAATAGAGAGTATTTCACGAGTGTCGTGCACTAAGTGAATAATAGTGCGATCAACTTCAACTCGCACTGTGTCTCTTTCTCGGTCTATTACTCTAGCACGCTTATAAATGTCATGCCCAAGGATATCACCTTGATGATAAGATCTGTGCCACCCTGGTGGAGTCCACCCTTGACGAATTAACTGCTTGGCTTGTTTCTTAGAAGGCCATTTTTTATTATGGTATTGGTTATATTTTTGCTTTTTCAAGTGATGCTTGTTTACGTGTTTATTCGCATGCTTGCCTGCATGTTTGTCTTTGTGTGGTACAGCAAATGCGTTTGTTGCCGTTAGCGCAAAAACCATTACTAAAATACTGATTAGTGATTTCATGGCGATTCTCCAGTGTGATCATTACTGAAGAGTATTAACGGCTAAGCCTGAACATTACATGAAATGAGAAAAATTAACGTTGCTTGTACTGTGTTTTACAATGACTGCGCATAATCGCGGGGTCGCGTAACTTTAGGTGTTTAGTTTTACGCCCAGCATGGCGCTTACGCCATACTTTAAATGACCCGCTAGAGATATGCTCCCGCATAAAATTAACTAATTGAGAGTAATTTAGCCCATACAGATTTTCAATAGCTTCAAATGGCGTTCTGTCTTCCCATGCCATTTCTATAATGCGTGATTGCTGTTCTTGGTTAAACATATTAATTCCAAATTTGGTTAATACGCAAAAGTTAAATTTAGCGATCATCACTTGCTTGTGATGTTAAAAATATAACCTCTTTTCATTTATTAACTTTAATTAAGTGTATGATTAATCTACACACTGAAACCGGAGCTAAAAGGATGTTTACAAAACTACCTAAGTGGGTCGAATATGGTGCGTTTACCCTCGCTTTTATTGCCGGTATGGTAAACGTAGTAGGTTTATTAGGGTTTGAACAGCAAGCAATTTCTCACGTTTCAGGGTCGGTGACTTCATTAGCTATTGAACTTACTACCAACATCCAGGCGGCGTTATTTTTAATTGCGATTGTACTGAGTTTTATATTTGGCTCGGCATTAACAGGCTTAATGCTTTCAGGCGGTTCACTTAAGCTAGGCCGCCATTACGATACGCTCTTATTTATTGAGGGTATTTTACTGCTGTTAAGCGCACAGCTACTTCAATATTCTTACCCTTACGCACTTACACTTGCTTCTGCGGCCTGCGGCTTACAAAATGCTTTAGCCACTAACTACAGCGGCGCAGTTGTGCGAACCACTCACTTAACCGGTATTTTTACCGATCTGGGTTTGATGCTTGGTAAAGCCCTAAAAGGAGAAGCTTTTGACAATAGAAAATGCTTGGTCTTTGTATTAATTATTGCCGGGTTTTTAGCCGGCGGAGTGGTAGGTGTATTACTATTTAAACATTACTCAGTGCTCACTTTAGTTTTTCCGGGCATTTTTTGTATTGTTTTATCGATTACTTATCGGGTTTATAGGTTGAGTGTGCTTTAACCAATTCACAAAATCCCCTACCCTAAACTTATCAAATTGCCGATGTGCTGGAATTTATGAAATATTACTATTTACCCCCGTTATTGTTATGCAGTCAGTTAGGTTTAATTAATAGTGCGTGTGCTGAAGATACCGCGCAATCAATTGAACGTATCACCACCACAGCATCGCGTAGTGAAGCGCTTTCCACGCCATTACCACTGGTGATCAGTGTATTAAGTGAATCACAGCTTGAGCTTATAGCTCCTACCCATGTAGAGGAAGCGCTACAACGCGTTGCAGGTGCCAATGTCCAACGTGGGAATGGCCAAGAGTATTTACCGGCTCTGCGCTCGCAAGTACTTTCTGGAACGGGCGCTTGTGGTGGTGTTTTAACCGCAGAAGATGGCATAGCTCTTCGTGCAGCTGGTTTTTGTAATATCAATGAACTATTTGAAGCGCATAGCGAAATGGCAGAGCGTATTGAAGTATTAAAAGGCCCAGGTTCTGCGCTATATGGTTCTAATGCAGTGCATGGTGTAATTAACGTTATTACCCCTGACACTACGCAAGGTGGTGGTTTACTAGGCTTTGATTATGGCTCTTATGGTTATGCTCGCTATAAATTACGTGCAGGCCATGCCATGGATAATTCAGGCCTAGGTATTAATGCTAGTTTTACGGATGATAGCGGTTATCGAGATGACGAAAGCGTAAAGCAACAAAAAATAAATGTGCGCCATCGCTATAATAATAACAACTTAAGCTTAGTTTCTGGGCTTACGTATACCAATTTAGATCAACAAACTGCTGGTTATATTAGCGGTTTTCAAAGCTATAAAGATGAAGATATAGCACAGCAAAATTTTGATCCTGACGCCTTTAGAAAAGCTCGCTCGTTTAGGGCTTGGAGTAAAGCAAGCTGGCAATTAGGAGAGAACACTCTAGTTGTTACTCCTTATATTCGTGACCAAAGTATGGACTTTTTTAAACACTTTTTACCCGGCACACCACTTGAAAAAAATAGCCAAACTGGGTTTGGTCTACAATCGCTTTATCAGCATTATGTGAACGACAATACCAACTTGAAGCTTGGTTTTGATGGTGAGTTTACCCAAGCCGATTTTTTACAAACTCAAGATAAACCGACTCAAGGTTCTGCGTTTTTAGTGGCCACAGTGCCGCAAGGTAAACATTACGATTACCAAGTCGATGCCACCTTATATGCCCCATTTGCCGCTATTGATTGGCGGCTAAATAATTGGCTTATAACCGCAGGTCTACGTTATGAGCATATGCAATATGACTATCAAAACAATATGCTTACAGGGCGTACAAAAGAAAATGGCAGTGAATGTGGTTTTGGTGGCTGTCGTTATAGTCGCCCCGAGAGCACTAAAAACAGCTTTAGTAATCTTTCGCCAAAACTCGGTGTGAGCTATCAGCTTAATATTAACAATACATTATACGCTAACTTTTCAAGAGGCTATAGAGCCCCACAAGCAGCTGAGCTTTATCAATTACAACGCGAGCAAAGTACTGCCGACTTAGACGCAGAAATAGCAAATAATGCTGAGTTAGGTATTAAAGGGGTGTACAACAATACTCGCTACGGTTTGTCGGCTTATGCGATGAGCAAGCACAATACCATCTACCGTGACAGTGACTTTTTTACTGTTAATGACGGAAAAACTCGACATCGCGGCATTGAGCTTGAGCTAGCGCATAGCTTTAATCAGCACTTATCGGTTAACTTCGCAGGCACTTATGCCAAGCATACGTATTCGAATGAGCAAATCATCGGCAGTATTAATATTAAAGGTAACGATATTGATACCGCACCTCGAAAGGTCGCTAATATCGATTTTAACTGGCAAGCCAACGAGCATGTTAGTCTTGCTCTGCAATGGCAGTATGTGAGTCGCTACTTTACCGACCCTGAAAACTTACATGAATATCAAGGGCACGATATTTTAAGCTTGCGCGGCCAATGGCAAATAAGCCCACAATTATTACTCAGTGCGCGAATAATAAATCTAACCAACACGGCTTACGCACAGCGCGCCGATTACACTAGTTTTACTGGTGATCGTTACTTCCCAGGAAAACCGCGTAATGCCATGTTGTCTGTAAGTTACCAGTGGTAAAACAAAAAATGCGCTATATAAGTTATATAGCGCATTCTTTTTATTCATTTATTTGCTTATCTAACGGCCAGTACAATTAAACCTGGCACCACAAAGAACGACCCTAACACATAGCCTAATGCAGCTGATTTATTCTTTGTACCAATTTCGGCTAGCTTTTCGGCTAACTTAAGCGGAATTTCACGTAGTACAGGAATTCCGTAAATTAGTGCAACCGCAAATACATTAAACATAACGTGTACTAAAGCAATCGTTAGCGCCACTTCAGCCATAGGCCCTGTAATTGATGTGGCAGCTAATAGAGCGGTAATGGTTGTACCAATATTAGCCCCTAGCGTAAATGGATAGATTTGACGTGTAGTAAACACACCACTTCCCGCAAGTGGGATCATTAAACTCGTTGTGGTTGACGACGACTGAACCATAACTGTTACCGCTGCACCTGATGTGATACCCGCGATAGGCCCGCGCCCAATTGCACCATGCAGTATATCTTTTGCAGTGCCAACCAATGCTTTTTTAAGTAGTTTACCTAATGTAGTTACGGCAAATAAAATCAAACAAATACCTGCTATAACCATCGCTGCACCTAGCATTTTTGTGTCTAGGAAGCTAAATGCATCTTTTATTACACCCACAGCAGGTTTAACAAGTGGTTTAATAAAGTTGTAGCTCTTTAATGATAAGTCGGCATCACCAATAAATAGGTGCGACAGAGCTGCGGACATTTTTTGCAGCAAACCAAACATTATCTCAAGCGGTAAAAATATAATAACGGCAAATAAATTAAAGAAATCATGAACCGTTGATGCTGCAAACGCACGTTGAAACTCTTCTTTAGAGCGAATATGACCAATAGACACTAAGGTGTTAGTAATAGTCGTACCAATATTTGCACCCATCACCATTGGAATAGCAATACTTAACGGTAAACCGCCAGCAACAAGGCCCACTATTACTGAAGTAACCGTTGATGACGATTGCACTAAAGCCGTTGCCAAAGCACCTAATAATAATGCAATAAACGGGTTGGTTGCGAATGCAAAAATTTCTTTTGCTCCCTCAGTACCGCCCGACGCTAATTTAAAACCACCACTGACAGTGCCAACGGCTACTAGGACTAAATAAACTAAAAAGGCGATAGCAGCCCAGTTAAGCGTTTTTATTAATAGCGTATTGCGCTTTGATTCACTCATGTTTAAATCTCAATTTTTGTCTTGCCGATTATGGCATTTTGATGACGTTTTTGTTTCAGAGCGCATTAGAACACCTAAATATTACAGAAATATTTCAATTCGATTAACGTGCTTCTTTATTCATAACTTAAAAATATAAGGTTAAAAAATCGAGTATAAGGCAAGCCATAACTTTAAAAATAAGTAATTAAAAAATTGATATTAAATTACATAGCGAAGCACTGAGTAGGAGCAATTGAGCACTAAGTTAAAATGTATTTAAGTAATGAATTAACTAAGTTCTGATGATCTTTTAAGGTTGAATTTTCAGCTGTTCCAAAGGCCATGCTAAGAGGCGATTTACTCTTTGTTGCCTGAATGGGTATAGGTAAGGAACATGAGCAAGACGCGGAAGCTTTGCTCGTTTTTCACTTATTCTTACAGGGATGTAAGCCAGTAGAATAACGCAGGAGCAGTTATCGAACCCACAAGGTTACAAACCTCGTATCGCGATTGAATTGCTCTAGTTTTAACGAATCTCAATCCGCAAAGGTCAGTAGACCCTAGGTATTTGAAACGGTTTTATGGACTTTACCTGATATTACTAGAGGCATTGCCTAGCATTAGACTAGACAATATTAACAAAGCATCAATTGATAATTGGATAAAAATTAACATTATGATTGATACAAATTCGCTTGTTTTATACTGGCAAAATCATTAAAACGTACCCCGTGTTGGCGCATCACTTCAAGGATTTTTTTACTGATCATTTGTCGTAAATAAAACGGCTGATTCGGCACAAAATGATGAATAGTATGAGTATGCCCAAAGTTAAAGCAAAATAAATTAAATGGCATAAATAAACGGCTAGTAATAACATGAGTTTGTTCAAGCATATTATTCACACCGCCGTAATAATGCATACTTGAAGTAACAAAATTAAGTGAGCTCGAACGCACAATGTTAGGCACAATCAGCACCACCATTAGAAATTCGAACACATTCATTACATCAAGTAGAAATACCGGTGAGTTAGCCGCAATTGGGGTAAATAAATTGATTAAATGAAACGCTATCACACTGTATAAAATAGCAAAATAAGCAGTGGTAATTGGAAAACCAGCATTAAACACTTTAAAAAAACTAAACCCTTTAATTTCTCTACTAAAACGTTTTGCATTAATTAATAAGCCGAGTAATCCATCAATAATTACTAAGGCACGTAAAAACGGATTTTTAATACCATTACCTACCAAACGTTCTTCTAAATCTTGCTCAGTACCCGACGTTTTATGATGATGTAAATGCATCTTGCGACGGTACCATGGGCTTATGGTATTAGGTCGCATCAGCCACACGGTTAACATCATAAAATTATGCAAAAATGGTTGGTTGCTAAAATACTGCTTATGAATTAAGTCGTGCTCAAGTTCATGGGAAATTGAGGTAGCAATCGCCGCTAAAATGACACATAACCACGCGGGTATAATAGCAAAATAATACAGCGTACCAATTCCGATTAACGTACTTAATGAGAGTAGTAAAATAGCCATTCCTAAGGTATTTTGATGCATTAATAGCGGGTGTTTTTTACGCAGCAATGCTTCTTCAGCCTTAATCGCTTTTACAATGGCTTGAATATTCTGTTTTGCGGTTAATTGAGTCATGATGTTTTATTCGCAACAAGAGGTTAAGGTATATAATACCCGAGTCAAAACACATTGCACAACTTAGCTAACTCATATCAATGAAAATACGATTAAAGTCAGGCCTGTGTTCACTATCTAACCTTAGTTCTGGATAAGAAACCTATCTCAAGCAGAGCTTAAGGTTAGGTAAACCAAAACGTTTACAGGCCAAGTTTAGATCAAAACCTACTGCTTATAAAAGTAGCAATGTTGGACACATTTTTTGTAATTAAAATCCGGCCACTCAAATCTTAGGCATAAAAAAACCCCAACCAATTTGGTCGGGGCTATAAAAAGTGGTACCAGCGGCCGGACTTTTACTTATAACAGCGGCACCTCACGTGCCGCTCAAGTCCGGCAACTCAAATTTAAGACATAAAAAAACCCCTGCTAAATCTAGCAGGGGCTATAAAAAGTGGTACCAAGTGGCCGGACTTTTACCTATAACAGCGGCACCTCACGCGCCGCTCAAGTCCGGCAACTCAAATCTTAGGCATAAAAAAACCCCAACCAATTTGGTTGGGGCTATAAAAAGTGGTACCAGCGGCCGGACTTGAACCGGCACGCCTTTCGGCAGGGGATTTTGAATCCCCCATGTATACCAATTTCATCACGCTGGCATCATTTTTCTTTAACCTTCTAACACGAGAAGATAAAGAAAAACCACTTAAGAGTGAAAGATTATGTACCCTCTCCCATCTCATTGCTTAGCATTATACAAACAATGAGCAAAGCGGCAAGCGTTTTATGTATTAAGCGTGATCGACCGCTTAACATTTAGGCAACCATTAACATTTGAGCAAATACCGAGTTAAGCACGTAGCGTAATAGGTAGTATTTAACGGCTTATTTGCTAAACTATCGCGCACATTAACAGTGAGAGTATATTTATGTCGGCTGAGTTTCCACGAGCAGGGTTTTGGCGTCGTTTTGCGTCATTGGTGTACGACACATTAGCTATTATCGCTTTTGCGATGCTAACGGTGGTATTGTATTTATTTGCTATTCAAGGGCTTATTTCCCTTGATGTTATTGCCCTTAATGGCGCTGAAGATGTATCTGCACGTATTCAGGATTCACTATTACTTTCTGGTATTCGCAGCTCGCTGCTGGTGCTTGTTGGCTTGGTATTTTTTGGTTATTTTTGGACTAAGAGTGGGCAAACAATTGGTATGCGAGCATGGCGCTTAAAAGTACAAACCAACCAAGGAAGTTTAATTAGCTGGCCACAAGCTATTATCCGCAGTATCAGCGCATTACTTGGTTTTGGGAATTTAGTGGTATTAGTCGACTTTAAAAATAAAAAAGCACTGCAAGATTACTTATCAAAAACCGAAGTAGTTACGCTCACCAAAGAAGAAAATAAACGCGTTTATCGCGAACTAGATTAATACTTAATCTAGCTAATTGGTATAACCCCAAGCTAAAGCATAAAAAACGCGGCACTTTTAAAAAAGGCCGCGTTTTTTATTTAAGCTTTAAGTCTAGCTACACCCGCTTATTCATTAAATAAGCTGCAAACCCAGTAAATAAAATGCTCGGCAGAACGGCGCCTATAATCGCTGGGATTTGATATACCATTACCACTGGGCCAAATATCTCATTAGTTAAGTGAAACACTATCCCCGTTATCACTCCCATGATAATTCGTGCCCCCATAGTTACGGTTCGCAGCGGACCAAATATAAACGATAAGGCAACCAACAACATCACAGCAATAGACACTGGCTGCATTAATTTACGCCATAACGCTAAATCATAGGTACTGGTGTCTTGCTCATTTTGCTGCAAATAAGCTAAATATGACCACAATCCTGAAAACGACAATGACTCTGGTTTTACTGAAACCACGCCAAGTTTTTCACCGGTAAGCTGAGATGGGTAAAACTCTTCAGTAACTTGCTCCGTGGTAATAAGCTCTTCACTGATCAATACTTTGTTCACATCGCGCAGTAGCCAGCCATTATCACGCCCTACTGCTTCTTTTGCTTTAGTAATTTGTGTAAGTAGCAACGACTTATCGAAGTGGTACATATTTACGCCGCGGAGCATGCCATTTTGGTCAACATCTTCAATATTAATAAAATTACTGCCGTCTTTAGCCCACACGCCTTTTTGCGCATTAAATACATCCCCACCATGAATAGCTTGGTTACGCATTTCCTTTGCATGCAACTGAGCGGCGGGCGCTCCCCACTCCCCTAATGCCATTACGCACAGGGCCATAAAAATAGCGGTTTTCATTACCGAGCCAATAATTTGTAAACGCGACATACCCGCGGCTTGCATCACTACCAGCTCACTATTAGAGGCCAAAGCACCTAACCCAGTTAAGCCACCAATAAGTGCCGCCATCGGGAAAAACACCACTAAATCGCCAGGCATACTATAAATTGTATATAGCAAGGCGGTCATAATGTCGTAACTACCTCGGCCAACCGATTTAAGCTGCTCTATAAATTTAATTAAAGTACTGATCCCCACCAGCACCATTAGTGCAAACCCAGTGGTTTGCATAATACTGCGACCTAAATACCAATCAAGCGTTTTCATCATACGTGTTGCTCCCGTTTAGTAACAACAGCTTTCAGCCAAGCACCTAATGGACGACCCCTAATAATTAATAAACTACCAATAAATAATGCACTTAAGTGAATCCACCACAGACCAATAGAAGGCGGAATTTTACCATCTTCTACCGCAAACTTAGCTGCATTAAGTAAAATGAAATACCCTAAATATAAGCTCAAAGCCGGTACTAATTTAGCAAATTTACCTTGGCGTGGATTAACAACGCTCAGGGGTACTGCAAGTAAAGTTAATAATGGAATAGATAACGGAATAGCTAAACGCCATTGCCACTGTGCAATTGCTTCTGGGGTATTAATGGTTATTAATTCACGAGTTGGCACGGCTTCTAACTTACGACGTTGATGTTCTATTTCTTGTTCGCGAATTTGTACGCTGTAGCCATCAAACTCAGTTAAGTTAAGTGAAGGCGCTTCGCCATCGGTCTCGTAACGTTTACCATCAGTAAGTACTAACTGCTGCTCACCATTCTGTGCTTCAATAACAACACCTTGCTCTGCATAAACTAATCGCGCTAAGTCGCCTTTTTCGCTATCGGGGAGTTGTGCCACAAAAACTTTGTTGAGCTCTTTGCCGCTATTTTCAATATTATGAATAAATACCACAGCTTTTTCGTTACCGGTTTGCTGAAAACGCCCAGCTCGAAGTGCAGATAAACCAGCATCAGCCTTGGCTTGTTCTTTAAGTTGGTATTCTTGTTCGCTTGCCCACGGTGCAATATACAGGGTAAGCACCGCCGCCAATAACGCTAGGATGACACTTGAAATTAGCGTAATACGCACTACATACCACTCACTCACGCCACAGGCTTTAAGTACAGTCATTTCACTGTCAGCGTAAATACGGCTATAAGCTAAAATAATCCCTAAAAATAAGCTCAGAGGCAAAATTAATGATGCTAACTGCGGTAATTTAAGCGCAATCATGGCAAACACAAGCTTTGCTGGGATACTCCCTTCTGAGGCATCACCAAGAATGACAACAAACTTTTGCGACAAAAATATGGTCATTAAAGTTAAAAATACGGCGACCTGCGATTTTAAAACCTCAGTGGTCAAATAACGGAAAATTAGCAACATTCGCCCCTGTTAAACATGGAATTTCAATATAGTAATATAAAACAATGAGTGAACGAGTTAATTCACTCATTTTAAATGAGTATTAAGCACACATTATAAGCCATCAATATTAATTATCCTACCTAACATCACGATATAATGTTGCATTAGTAACCCTTAAGCATATAAAGTTCAAATACACAGTAAGAGTCGAGTAAAATCTACTAATATTAGCGCTAGACCTAAAAATTTAGGTAAAAAGACTAGAAAACACATTTTTAGTCCCAACTTAGCTTCTATAGATGACTCAAAATCAGGAGTGACAATGGAATTCAACGTAAAAAGTGGTAGCCCAGAAAAACAGCGCAGTGCATGTATTGTTGTTGGCGTATACGAACCACGCAGGTTATCCCCCATTGGTGAACAACTTGATAAAATCAGCGATGGTTATATCTCAAATTTATTACGCCGTGGCGACTTAGAAGGTAAGCCTGGGCAAGTACTACTATTACACCATGTACCCAATATTTTAAGCGAACGTATTCTACTCGTTGGCTGCGGTAAAGAACGCGAACTAGACGATAAACAATATAAACAAATTATTTCAAAAACTATCAACACCTTAAACGAAACAGGTTCGATGGAAGCAGTGTGCTTTTTAACTGAGCAACACGTTAAAGGCCGTGATACCTATTGGAAAGTGCGTCAAGCGGTAGAAACAACCCAAGACTGTTTATACACCTTCAATCAGCTAAAAAGTAAGAAAGTAGACCCTCGTCGTCCACTGCGTAAAATGGTATTTAACGTTCCTACGCGCCGCGAACTGACTATAGGTGAAAGTGCCATTGAGCATGGCCTAGCGATTGCTGCTGGTAGCAAATTGTGCAAAGACGTTGCCAATATGCCGCCTAATATTTGTAATCCAGCGTATCTTGGCGAGCAAGCCAAAGAACTTGAGACTAATTTTGACAACATCACTGTTGAGCTGATTGGCGAAGATAAAATGGCAGAGCTAGGTATGAACTCATACCTAGCAGTTGGTCGTGGTAGTGATAACGAATCGGTTATGTCGGTAATTAATTACAAAGGCGCAGGCGATGACCAAGCGCCTATCGTGTTAGTTGGTAAAGGTTTAACCTTTGACTCAGGCGGTATTTCATTAAAACCAGGCGAAGGCATGGATGAAATGAAATACGACATGGGTGGCGCTGCTGGTGTCATTGGTGCTATGCGCTCGCTTGCACAAATGCAGCTACCTATAAACGTAATTGGCGTTTTAGCCGGTTGTGAAAACATGCCAAGCTCGAACGCCTATCGCCCAGGTGATATTTTAACCACTATGTCTGGGCAAACGGTTGAAGTACTTAACACTGATGCCGAAGGCCGTTTAGTGCTATGTGACGCGCTGACCTATGTAGAGCGTTTTGAACCAGAAACCGTGATTGATGTGGCAACATTAACAGGTGCGTGTATTGTTGCTTTAGGTGCCCACGCTACAGGTTTATTAGCAAACCATAATCCACTAGCGCATGATTTATTAAAAGCGTCAGAGCAAAGTGGCGATCGTGCATGGCAACTGCCATTATGGGATGATTATCAAGATCAACTAGAAAGTCCATTTGCCGACTTTACTAACTTAGGTGGCCGAGCTGCAGGTACTATTACAGCGGCCTGTTTCTTATCTAAATTTACCAAAAAGTATAACTGGGCTCATTTAGATATTGCGGGTACGGCATGGCGCAGCGGCGCTAAAAAAGGCGCAACGGGTCGCCCTGTACCTATGCTAACGCAATATTTATTAAACCGAGCAGGCATTAGTGAAGCAACCCAAGACTAACAAACCTGTATAAGGCTTCACAGCCCAATATAGAGTATAAAATAAGGCGCTTTTAAAGCGCCTTATTTATTGGGTATTAATTGAAGCAAGCCCCGTTATATGGCAAAATCCCCTTCTTAATGTGTGTGTATTTAATAACAGCACAATCAATGTCATGGGAAATCCCGATACAATGAACATGAATGCCCAGTTTTTCATTTTAAAGCAACAAGATGAGTCATTAGCTAAAGCCGATGATCACTTTGCTTTAGCAGCTAAAATAGCTGGGCAACAGTATCGGCTTGGTCAACGCGTATTTATTTTTGTAGATAGCGAAGCAACCGCCAACAGCATTGACGAAACTATTTGGACATTTGATGCCGACAGTTTTGTGCCCCACAATTTACAAGGTGAAGGCCCAAAAGGCGGCGCACCCGTAGAAATTGGCACAACACCACCTGTTGGTAATCGTAAAGTATTAATTAACTTGGCCAATCACTTACCGGATTTTATTCGTCGGTTTAACCAAGTTTTTGATTTTGTACCCGTAGAGCCCGTAGCAAAACAAGCCGCTCGTGAGCGCTTTAAAAAACTACGCCAACTCGGTGCCAATATCACCACGCAAGATATTAATCGCTAACGCTCACTGCGTACAAAGCTAACTAACTCATTTAAGTACTTATTTAAGGTTCTGTGTAATGGATAAAACCTACAATCCGCAAGATATTGAACAGTCTCTCTATCAAGACTGGGAACAAAAAGGCTACTTTAAGCCATCAGGCCAAGGCACCCCATATTCAATTATGATTCCGCCGCCAAATGTCACGGGTAGCTTACACATGGGCCACGCTTTCCAAGATACCATCATGGATACCTTAACGCGTTTTAAACGTATGCAAGGTAATAATACATTATGGCAAGTAGGTACCGACCACGCAGGTATTGCCACGCAAATGCTAGTAGAGCGAAAGCTTGCGGCAGAAGAAGGCAAAACACGCCACGATTTAGGCCGTGATACATTTATCGATAAAATTTGGGAATGGAAAAACGAGTCTGGTGGCACAATCACTAAACAACTTCGCCGCCTAGGTGCTTCTGTTGATTGGGACCGTGAACGTTTTACTATGGACGATGGCCTATCAGAAGCTGTTAAAGAAGTATTTGTACGCCTTCATAAAGAAAACCTAATTTACCGTGGTAAACGCCTAGTAAACTGGGATCCAAAATTACACACTGCGATTTCTGATCTTGAAGTAGAAAACAAAGACAAACAAGGCCATATGTGGAACTTACGTTATCCACTGGCTGATGGCGTAAAAACGCAAGACGGTAAAGACTACATTGTTGTAGCCACTACGCGCCCAGAAACTATGTTGGGTGACTCAGGTGTGGCAGTAAACCCAGATGACGAGCGCTACCAAGACCTAATCGGTAAAGAGATTTTACTACCGATTGTTAATCGTCGTATTAAAATTGTTGCCGATGAACATGCCGATAAAGACAAAGGTACAGGCTGTGTAAAAATAACCCCTGCGCACGACTTTAACGATAACGAAGTAGGTAAACGTCATCAAATGCCGATGATTAATATCTTCGATAAAGACGCGGCTATTTTAACTCAAGGTGAAACATACACCTTTGACGGCAAAGAACTTGAATTTGATGCGCCTATTCCTGAGCGCTTACATGGCCTTGACCGTTTTGACGCACGTAAAGCCATTATTGCTGAATTTGAAGAACTTGGCTTACTTGAAAAAATTGAAGACCATGGCCTAACTGTTCCTTACGGTGACCGCTCTGGTGTTGTTATTGAACCACTACTTACTGACCAATGGTATGTACGTGTTGCACCACTTGCTGAACCTGCAAAAGACGCAGTTAAAAACGGCGACATCCAATTTGTACCTAAGCAATACGAAAACATGTACTTTTCGTGGATGAACGACGTACAAGATTGGTGTATTTCACGTCAGCTTTGGTGGGGTCACCGTATTCCAGCTTGGTACGACAGCGAAGGCAACGTATACGTTGGTCGTGATGAAGTAGAAGTACGCCGCGACAATAACATTGCAGATAGCGTAGCGCTTAGCCAAGACGAAGACGTTCTTGATACGTGGTTCTCATCAGCACTGTGGACGTTCTCAACCCAAGGTTGGCCAGAAAATACCGATGACTTAAAAACCTTCCACCCATCTGACGTGTTGGTAACAGGTTTTGATATCATTTTCTTCTGGGTTGCACGTATGATCATGATGACGCTGCACTTTATAAAAGATGAAAACGGCAAACCACAAGTTCCTTTTAAAACCGTGTATGTAACTGGCTTAATACGTGACGATAACGGCGATAAAATGTCTAAGTCAAAAGGTAACGTACTTGACCCACTAGACATGATTGACGGCATTGGCCTTGAAGACTTAGTACAAAAGCGTACTGGTAACATGATGCAGCCTAAACTTGCCGCTAAAATTGAAAAAGATACCCGCAAAGTATTTGCAAACGGTATTGAAGCACACGGTACCGACGCACTGCGCTTTACCCTAGCAGCCATGGCTTCAACTGGTCGTGATATAAACTGGGATATGAACCGCCTTGAAGGCTATCGTAACTTCTGTAACAAGTTATGGAACGCGAGCCGTTACGTATTAATGAACACAGAAGAGCAAGATTGTGGTTTTAACGAGAGCGAAAAGCAGTACTCGTTAGCTGATCGTTGGATTCTAGGTCAATATGAAGCCACGGTTAAAACCTACACTGAGCACCTTGATAACTACCGTTTTGATTTAGCGGCGAACACGCTGTATGAATTCACCTGGAACCAGTTTTGTGATTGGTACCTAGAGCTTACTAAGCCGGTACTATTTAAAGGCAATGAAGCTCAGCAACGTGGTACACGTCATACACTTATTACTGTACTTGAAAGCTTACTGCGTTTAATGCACCCAATGATGCCTTATATCACAGAAACGATTTGGCAACGTGTAGCACCACTTGCAGGGCTTGAAACAACAGGCACTAGCATTATGGTTCAAGGCTTCCCTGTTTATAACGCAGCAAGTGTTGATGCTAAAGCGATGGATGACTTAGAATGGGTTAAACAATTCATTTTAGCGATTCGTAATATTCGTGGTGAAATGGATATCAGCCCAAGCAAGCCGCTATCAGTATTATTAGCCAATGCATCGAGCGACGATGTACGCCGTATTAACGAAAATGAATCGTTTTTAGCGTCACTCGCTAAGCTTGAAGCATTTACTCTGCTTGAAAACAAAGACGATGCTCCAGCGTGTGCAACCTCTTATGTTGGCAACCTTGAAATTATGATCCCAATGGCGGGCTTAATTGATGTGGAAGCGGAACTTGCACGTATCAACAAGCAACTTGAAAAAGCAGAGAAAGGCCTAGCGCAAGTGCAAAATAAACTGGCTAACGAAAAGTTTGTTAGCAATGCACCTGAAGCGGTACTTGCTAAAGAAAATGCTAAGCTAGCTGAATTTACCGATGCTAAAACAAAGCTACTAGAGCAAAAAGTTAAAATAGAAAGCTTATAATTAAACCAGTACGAATGGCTTATGCCATTCGTAAACAGTTAATTTATAAGTATAAAAAAGCCGCTGACTTCATTTGAAGTAAGCGGCTTTTTTGTGTCTAGGCTCTAGGCTCTAGGCTCTAGGCTCTAGGCTCTAGGCTCTAGGCTCTAGGCTCTAGGCTCTAGGCTCTAGGCTCTAGGCAGAATTAGAATGTGTAGTTGTACTGTGCGCCTAACAATACTGCATGACCTTTTGATTCAAAAGACCATTGCTGTGGTAATGTTTCGCTTTCTACTTTTTCAGTAAAGTTTTGTGTTTTACCACGTAATACGCTCACACCTAAATCAACATTTGAGTTTTCATCGATCGCATAGTTACCACCAAACGAGAACCAAAAACGGTCTGTATCAGGGATAGAAATTGATAAATGCTGTTGTGATACTGGTGATTCATCAAACGCAAAACCAGCACGAAGCATTAAGTTTTCACTGTACTGGTAATCAGTACCGATTGAGTAGCGCAGTGCATCAGAGAAATCTTCTGTTTTTTCAAACGCGCTGAACTTACCACCTGTAGGTGCAGTAACTTGTGCTTCTAATGAATCAAAGCTGCTCCAACCTGTCCACAATACGCTGTAGTGAACACCTAGTTTTTTATCTAATTGGTGAGAACCAGAGAACTCAGCAATTGCTGGTAGTGTAATTTCAACTGAGCCAGGTAATTCAACTTGACCGTTTAACCCACCTGGAATAAATGAAGGTAGTTCATTCGAGTACTCACCTTCAAAAGTAATATCTGTTTCTGTACGGTAATTAAAACCAAAGCGGCTATTTTCATCTAATTGGTACATTAAACCAACGTTTAAGCCGTAACCCATGTCATCACCTTCAAGGTGAACAGCATCAGCACTTGCAGGAATAGATGCAATAGCAGGGTTTACTGGAGGTACAACACCAAACTTACGAATAATCTTCGCTTCTGCATAAATTGCATTTAAACCAATACCAAAGCTAAACTGCTCTGAAACTTTATAAGCAACGCTTGCGTTCATGTTTACCGTAACAATTTCAGTTTCACCGGCAATTTGGCCAGCTGCGTAATCATCGTTAAACTCAGTTGCTAAGCCAAAGTTAGAAAATGCACCAAAACCAACTGATACTTTATCATTTACTGGCATAGTGAAATAACCAGCAGGAATAATCGCGCTCGGTGCGATGCTGTCATCATCTAGTACGCTGTTATCTAAACCGTAGACATTACCTGTACCTTCAAGGCTCACGTCAGGAATTACAGCCATAGCTGCAACACTAAGTTGCTTCTCTTTAAACAACGTCATTAATGCTGGGTTACGTGCAACCACAGACGCATCGTCTGCTACAGACGCTTCACCTGCGTATGCGCGGCCTAAACCAGATACGTTTTGTTCAGCAAGCTGAAAAGCCGCTGCAAAGGTATCAGCTGAAACAAATGCCAGCGATGCCGCAATAAGAGTTTTAGTAAATTTCATTGTTGTGTCCTTAGCCAAACTCACTGTTTGGATAGCTATGTGTGTTGTTATTAGGATTTCAAACCCGCGTACACTACCTTAATTTTTTATAAAAAACTCTAATAAAACGTTAAAAAATACCAAAAAACACGTTTTTTAACTACATTTTAACAACTATTTAAAACTCATCGGAGCAGAAGTATGGTATTAGAGTATATACTCTAATGCTATTAATTCTCATTTGCATTGACTTAACTTGCGTTGCAATTTACACTGCCAATAAAGTCACCAAGGGAGAAGACAGTGATCATTTTACTTATTGTTACAGCGCTTATTTTTTGCGGTATAAGTGTTTATTTTTTTTATAAAGCAAATTATTGCGCGTGTACGCAGGCAGGTAAATGTGACAACCCAGTCAATCACTATTGGTTAGCAGCCATTAGTATGGCGATTATTTCTTTGGTTTTTTGCTGCTTAGCACTGCATGTAGAATTAGGTACGTTATTGTGGATAACGTTAATGGGTAATTGCTTTTTAGGTGGGTATATTTCTGCTAAAACAAACAGAAAAAGACGATGCCAAAAGACTAAAGCAGTAGATGCTCTTTTAAAAGTCGAGGCAAGTTAATTTTATAATCAGCAGGTTTTACACTTGCTTGTATTTTTACTTCATCATTATTTAAGCTCAAATCAATATCTTTTGCGGTAACATGATGGTTATGTTTTGCGTTATAAAAAAGCTTAACTTTAGGTTTAATTGGGTTTGAATGATTGCCCTCTAGGACCAAGGCCAAACGCTCATTGGTTAACTTAACAATAGTACCCACAGGGTGAACACCTAAGCACTTTATAAATAGCTGTACTAACTCTGCATCAAATAGCTGTTTGTTTGCCAACAAATAACGCAGTGCATTTATAGGCTCGTCCCCTTCTTGATGCGGCCTGTCTGCTGTGAGTGCATCGTATACGTCAACAATCGCTAAAATCCGAGCAGGACGACTTATTTTGCTGTCATCGACTCCTCGAGGATAACCAGAACCATCAAGGCGCTCATGATGATTTACAATCATATCCAGCATTAAAGTGGTGATACCTTTCTCACCTTTTAATAACCCTAAGCATTGTGCAACATGCTTTTTTATTGCCGTCATCTCATTACCCGTAACTTTGCCAGGCTTTGAGAATATTCCTTGAGGTAATTTAGCCTGCCCTAAGTCATGCATCAGTGCCCCCATAGCAAGCTCCTGAACCACTTCGCGTTTATACCCTAAATACTTAGCGAATACCGCTGTAAATATGGTGCAATTGATCATATGACGCCAGTTATAGCTATGTTTATCTTTTATGCGAGTTAAAATAGTCATAGCATGTTCATTGCGAAATACAGAGCTAACTATTTCATTACTTATCTCATTAAGCGCATCAGTATTTAGAGACAAACCTGAGGTTAAATCACCAAAAATACTTTGTAGTTTTCTGTTGTGGGCATCATAACTAACGCTGGCTTTGGCAAACTCTTGTTGCAAGCTGACAACTCGCTTTTTACTGGCGGGCTTGTCTTGATTTGTAGCAGCGGCTTGTGGTTTTTCTTTTTCTTTATATTTAGCCGGTACAGCTACATCACTTTTCGTAAAATCAATAAGAAGCTCTAGCACTCCTTCAGTGATTAAACGCTGAATTATAGATTTATCACGTACCAAACCGCTGGTTTTAATTTTTATACCATCCACACTCTCCTGCTGCTTCGTCACGCTATTTACGTACATGCCGGGAATGAGCTCTGATATAGGTAAGGTAACTAACATAAATGTGAGGGGTTCTATAATTAAGGGATATTTACTTTAATAGCATTATTTGGCTATAAAAGTCTAGCTTTTGATTTTAGGGTAATAATAAATCATTAATACTAACAATCTTGCGACTGTTAATACTAAACTAAAAACACAGCACTGAATATACGCCTAACGGTGTAAATTAGATTGCTACAAGCATTATTATTTAACGAAGAATAAAAATAGCAAGCTAGTTTAAATAGCTTTAATGGTTTTTAAGGGGAGTAAAAAGTAAACGCAAATGGCGCTCTCGGTAGGGATCGAACCTACAACTCAGCCTCCGGAGGGCCACGTGATATCCATTTCACCACGAGAGCACATTTGTTGCCGCCACATCAACTCGCGATATCAATGCTTTAGCATGCGCAATGATAAAGGCATCTTGGTATAAATACCAGCATGTTGCGTTTACATGTCTATAATTTAAACTAATCACTTAACAAAAGGCGAAAAAAGCGCTATTTATTTATATTCTATAAAAAAACAGTAACGCTTTAGACACATATTATCTATTATTGTCACTGAACGGATAGATTTAAACATGAGGAAGTAATTATGAAGTTAATGTCAACAGAACAAGTTGCTGAGTTTTTAGGAGTTAAAGTCGAGCGAGTTAAACGTTTAACACGCGAAAGCTTACTTATTGCCAAAAGTGAAGATGCTAATGGCGAACCACAATATGACTCCGATGAAGTAGCTAAATATAAAGAGCTAGCAGCTCGATTTGGTGGGCTTTAATTCCCCATTGATGCTAAAAGCTCATCCAATTGCGCGCGCAGTTCAATAACTTTGTTGTTGATAGCGCGTTGCTCATACCAGCCTATACATAACAGCAAATAAACTACTTGGTAACACTCAAGCTTGTGCATAGATAGGTAAAATAGCTTTGATGCCGTGTATACTTGATAACTTTTAAGCAAAGCCTGTTTAGCTGAACTATCTAAGTTAAAACTAACGGCTAGCGCAGCAAGATCAAAATAAACATCGTTAGTTTGAGCGTATTCAAAGTCAATTAAATAGACGCCTTTTGGGTTAACGATTATATTTTCTTTTACTAAATCATTATGGCAAAAGCCGTGTTCTATGGGCATATTCGCAATGCTTTCCAGTACTTTATTTAAGTACTTATCAAACTGTTTAAACACCAATAAATGCCGATAGGCTTGCAATTGTGATGCAATATCCATCGTTTGAGCATCAGTTGTATAAGCGTGTACTTTAGCCAGCTTAGCTAATAGCGGCATAGCTAAGTAAGACTCTGCAACCTCTCCCTCTACATAAGTAAAAGCCGCTCGCTTATTTTGTTTATCGAGCCAAATAGGTGCAGGGCAAACTTGCTGCTTACTAAGCTCATATTGTGCATTTAGCGCGACTTCTGGCCAACATGATTGATAACATTTTAATAAGTAAGATTGGGAGTCAGTACGTATTAAAAAGTTATCGTTACTTAAACCATTAACCAAATACTCTGTTGAGGTTATTTTGCTAGGTGCTAAAAACGCACTACAAATATTAACTAACTGAGAATGCTGGTTCATGAATTATAGTTGCGCCATTGGTTTTGCTTGGCTTTGCTCATACTCTTCGTACCACGTTTTAAACCCCCACGCTGCCATAACGGTATAAAATATAAAAAGCACGAGTGTTGGGTAATAACCTTTTTCATAATACAAATACATTGATGCAGCATCAATCACTATCCAATATAACCAATTTTCGAGTACTTTTTTAGCTACTAGGTAAGTGGTCACCACTGCAAAGCAGGTAGTAAAACTATCCAGATAAGCAAAGTCTGCATGGGTGTAATTTTGCATCACGTAACCAATCGCTAATGACGCTAGCGTGGTTAATACTATTAAAATGATATGTCGGTTCACAGGCCACGATGTAATCAAACGTTGCGCTTGATTAGCTTTACCTTTTCGCCACACAACCCACCCAAACACAGCCATGTACATGTAATAAAAGTTCAGTAATGACTCCATTAGCAACGCGCCATTCCAATACATTATGGTATAAATAAGCGTACTAAAAAAAGCCGCAGGCCAGCACCATAAATTCTCTTTTATGGCTAATAATAAATACGCCATTGATAAAGCCACCGCAATATACTCCCAATGCGACATGGCAGTGAAACCACTCAGTATTTGCGCTATAAAATCCATCATTATAAAACGACCGTATTTGTTAGGAGGTTATTCGGGAGATAAATCGCCCGAGATAAATTTACACACAAAGATAGCTTTACCATATTGCTCGTATGAATGTTTAATCTCTGTACTGATCACTTGCATTACTAAGTCATAATCACCAAATATTTGAGTCGACATGGTATTCGTGATCACTTTGAGCTCTTCATAGGCATTTACTCTGTCGATAAAGCCTTTAATAAAAGGAATATAATCTTGATGAAGCGGGTATTTACTGATCTCTACTGATAATTTCATTTCAAACTCAACTTTTTAATTATTTGATTTCAACTAATCATTCAACGTAACTTAAATAAAGTGTAAAATTACACTAACACTCAATATAACTGAGCTTATTATGGCACGCAGAATTACCTATACTTTTAAAAATCAACCGCGCGAAATTAACTTCGCAAAAGATAAATACCACGATATGTATCAGGCTATTGCGGCTGCTGAGGGTATCGATTTAACTAATTACTTAAACATGGTACGCCAAATTGAAATGACCTCTAAAGGTTCATCGGCGGTACGCAATTTTCGCGACCAAGAGTTTGCACGTATGGGCTTTAGCGATATTTACTTTATAAAAGAGTAACGATACCGATTAAGTGAGCATCACGATCATTCTAGTAATGTAAACTTAATGGGTATTTTTAAAATAAATATTAGCGCTGGTACTCATAACTTACGCGTGGTGTAATATTACACAATAACTCGTAAGATATAGTATCAGCACATTGTGCAATTTCTTCTACTGGTAACTCCGGTCCCCACATAATCACCTCATCACCCACTTGGACGTTGTGCTCATTATTACCTATATCTAGGGTGATCATGTCCATGGCTACACTACCCACAATACCGTAACGATGACCATTTATAATCACAGGTGTGCCTTCTTTTGCATGACGCGGATAACCATCACCATAGCCCAGTGCAACCACAGCCAACATCGTAGGCTTATCACTATGCCAGCGGCCGCCATAACCTACTTGTTCATGTGCCCCTACATTGCGCACTGCTATTACCTTAGTGGTTAAGCGCATTACAGGCTTTAATTGATGATCTTTACCTGTGTGATTGGCCATAGGCGATACACCGTAAAGCATTAGCCCGGGTCTAACCCAATCACCATGACCACTTGGCCACGCTATAATTCCCGCAGAGTTTGATAAACAATGAGCTTGCTGAACCTCTTGGGTTAAATTACCGAACAAACTTATTTGCTGCACTGTTTTAGTATTTTTTACATCATCGGCACAGGCAAAGTGAGTCATTAAATTTATTTTGTTTTGTGCATTTGGGCTGGCTTGTAGTCGCTGATAAAACATATCAAACTGCTCAGGCGCAATACCTAAGCGATGCATCCCGGTATTTATTTTTAACCAGCAATTTAAAGGCGCATCTAGCTGCGCACTTTCCAGCATTTTCAGCTGTATCTCATCATGAATAATGGTTTGAAAATTATTCGCCAATAAAATAGGTAAGTCTTCTTGATGAAAAAAGCCCTCTAGCAACACAATTGGCTTTGTAAGACCACCGGCACGTAATGCTAATGCTTCATCTATACGCGCAACCGCAAATGCATCCGCTTCGTTTAAATGCTGCGCTATGGTGACTAAACCATGCCCATAAGCATTAGCTTTTAATACCGCCATTACTTTACTATTGGGCGCAAAGCGTTTTACCTGTGCTAGGTTGTGTTCAAGCGCGGTTAAATTAATTTCAGCAGTGGCTAAGCGCATTAGTAATCATCATCTACAGCAGGTCCCGCGTAATTATCAAAGCGAGAGAATTGACCTTGGAAGGTTAGGCGCACTTTACCAATCGGACCGTTACGCTGTTTACCGATAATAATTTCGGCAATGCCTTTGTCAGTACTGTCTTCGTTGTATACTTCATCACGATAAATAAACATGATCAAATCGGCATCTTGCTCAATAGAGCCCGACTCACGTAAATCTGAGTTAATTGGACGTTTATCAGCACGTTGCTCTAGAGTACGGTTAAGCTGCGATAGAGCAACAACCGGACACTGCAACTCTTTTGCTAATGCTTTGAGTGAGCGTGAAATTTCGGCAATTTCTAAGGTACGGTTATCTGACAAGCTAGGTACACGCATTAATTGCAGGTAATCGACCATGATCATACTGATACCGCCATGATCACGTGCTATACGACGTGCACGTGAGCGAACATCGGTAGGTGTTAAGCCTGAGGCATCATCAACGTACATTTTGCCTTTTTCCATGAGTAATCCCATGGTTGATGAGAGGCGCGCCCAGTCATCGTCATCTAGCTGACCAGTACGTACTTTAGTTTGGTTAATTCGGCCAAGGGACGCCAGCATCCTCATCATAATTTGTTCAGAGGGCATCTCTAGTGAGTAAATAAGCACTGGCTTGTCTTGAGTCATTGCGGCATGTTCAGCAAGGTTCATCGCAAAAGTGGTTTTACCCATTGATGGACGCGCTGCCACAATAATTAAATCAGATGGCTGCAAACCTGTAGTCATTTTATCAAGATCAGCATAACCCGTGCTCACACCGGTCACACCATCTTGTGGTGATTGATAAAGCTCTTCTATTTTATCAACGGTTTTTTCAAGTATGTTGTGAATGCTTTGTGGGCCTTCACTACTTTTTGTACGCTGCTCAGCAATTTTAAATACTTTACTTTCAGCAAAATCAAGTAAGTCGTGGCTAGTACGCCCTTCAGGATTAAAGCCCGCTTCGGCTATTTCATTGGCAACACCAATCATTTCACGAACAACGGCGCGCTCGCGAACAATACTTGCGTAAGCGTCAATATTGGCAGCACTTGGGGTGTTTTTTGCTATTTCGGCTAAATACGCAAATCCACCAATACCTGACAGCTGGTTATTTTTTTCTAAACTCTCAGAAATTGTGATTAAGTCAATCGGATCACCAATTTCAGCAAGAGCTGTCATCGCCTCAAAAATAAGCTTATGGGTACGGGTATAAAAATCCTGCGCCACAACAAGTTCAGCTACGCGATCAAATGCTTGGTTATCAAGCATTAAACCACCTAAAACAGATTGTTCAGCTTCTATTGAATGGGGAGGAACTTTAAGAGTGTCGACTTGCTTATCTGGTTTGGCCATAACTTCACAGTACTAAAATTGAATAGCTCTATTCTATCGACTTGGCGGGGCTGTGCAAATAGCAAAGCAGGAAATCTTTTCCTGCTTTTTGTTACTTAAAATAAAATAGCTAATTATTGACGTTTAAGTTCGATAACACCGCTAATAGTATTCATCTCTACGCTAGCATCAGTGCCATTAGTATTAAACTTAATTCCACTTGCTGGGCCATATTTGGCTTTTTGTACTTGATCGTTAGTTAACTGGTTGTCAATTTTACCGCCAGCGTGTGCTTCCACCTCAAATTGTGCTGATAAATCAGCAGGGAAATAAAACGCAGCGTTACCACTAACAGATTCAAAACTCACATCAGCATCACTCAGAAGGCGGTTAATTTGTACCTTAACTTCGCCGTTAACGGTGCTTATTTGTAACTCTTTAATTGTATCTAAATTAAAGTTAATATCGCCATTTACGTTTTCTAAGCGAATATCATTGGCCGTTGAGTTTGATGTAATATCGCCATTAACCGCACTAAAACGAACTTCACCGCTAGATTGCTGATCATCAATCGAACCATTAACAGTTTCAAATTGAACTTTACCATTAAGTGCTTTTGCCTTGATGTCACCATTTACAGTGGTCAGCTTAATATCGCCATTAAGATCGTTTACTGTAATAGCCCCATTAACTACATCAATTTCAGTACCTTTTTGTAACTCTTTGGCCGTTATAGATGCATTAACACCCACGAATTCTAGCGCACTACTTTTTGGCATAAAAATAGTGAGCGTTGAGCCATTGTTGTTATTATCCCAATTAGAAAGTTCAGGCATTTTCACAATAAACTGGGTTTTATTACCCTGTGTTTTAAGTGTGTAGCCTTGTGCCTTATCATCAAGTTCACCGGTTACTTTAAATTGATTTTTATCCCAACCTGTCACTTTAATATCACCACGCTGGTTTTCAATGTGGATCACCCCAGCATTGGGTACCTCAATTTGCTGATCTATTTTTTCACCAGCAAATACGGCCATGGGTAATAAAGCGATCCCTAATATTATTGCTTTCATTTATTTCTCCTAGATGTGTTGCCAACGCGGTGCATGCACCTTGTTAATTAAGTCGAGTTGTTGTTGATAAACTTGCGCTAACATAGACAATAGCGCCTTGTTTTTCGGTTCATTTTCAAGAGTTTGCTTTATTGCTTGCTCTGCATCTTCAAGTTCTTGTAACTGTACTTGCCAATTGTCGGTCAATGCTGCTTGGCTTTGATAATGCACTAGTAAACTTTGTTTTTGTTTAGTAAAAAACTCACTCATTGCCACTGCAGTATTTGCCTCTGGTACTTTAAATAACAATACTGTGCTGACCAAAACCGCGGTAAAGCATGCAGCAATGGCGGTGAGCTTTGGCCAATATTGATTAGTATTAATAGTGGGCTGATTATTAGCTATTATTGCGCGCTCAATCCCATTCCACAGTTCTTTTTTTGGTGGAATATTTTTATCTAACTGGGTTAAAGACTCATTTAAGTAGTCATCAAAATTTGTTTTATTCATTTTCATACCACTGCTTTAATAATTGCCTTGCACGATGATATTGCGCCTTACTAGAGCCTACCGCCATACCTAACAGGGTTGCAATTTCCTCATGCCTGTAACCTTCTACTGCATAAAGCACAAATACCATTCTTGCGCGCTCAGGCAGTCTAACAATTAATTTATCTAGCCCATTTAATCCGTTACAGTCATGTGCAGCTTGTTCATCCATTCCGCTTTGCTCAAAGCTAATTACTTTATTAAGCCAATGTTTTTGTCTGCGCACATAACTAATAGCAATATTACTGGCGACACTATAAAGCCAAGTGGAAAACTGCGAACGCCCGTCAAATTGCGCTATTTTGTTCCATACTTGCACAAACACTTCTTGGGTAGCATCTTGTGCATACTCCTCATCGGCTATAAGCCTCAGGCATAAGCCATAAACTTTTGCTTTATGCATGTCATAGAGCGCTTTATAGGCTAACTGGTCGCCGTTTTTAACTTGATCAATAAGCATTTGCTGCACTTGATCAGTTATTGGCTGATTAGCGTCCATTAACATCGCAAATTTTTCCTGTTTATAATTATGTAATTGCAATTTAACTTATAAGACGCGCAGAAGAATAGAAAGGTTTAAATGAAATAAAAAATATTTGTAGAAAATTAAGGTTTATTTTAGAAAGGTGTTTGATTTTACCCACAACAAACAATTTATTGCTTTGGGTTATAAATTTTAGACACAAAAAAACCGTGCAAAGCACGGTTTTTTTAACTTAATTTTAAAAATTAAGCTTCAGCAATAACGATTACTTTAATAGTAGCTGTTACGTCTGAGTGTACTGCGATTGCAACGTCAAATTCGCCAGTCTCACGGATAGTACCTAGAGGTAAACGAACTTCTGATTTAGCAACTTCAACACCAACAGCTGAGATAGCGTCAGCGATGTCACGAGTACCGATTGAACCGAATAATTTACCTTCGTCACCAGCTTTAGATACTAATGTAACTTCTGCTAATGCTTCAAGTTTGTCAGCGCGTGCTTGTGCTGCAGTTAACTGTTCAGCGATTTTTGCTTCTAGTTCTGCGCGACGTGCGTCAAACGTTTCAATGTTTGCTTTAGTTGCAGGAACTGCCTTACCTTGTGGGAAAAGGAAGTTACGTGCGAAGCCAGATTTAACTACAACCTGGTCACCTAGGCCACCTAGGTTAGCGATCTTATCTAGTAGAATAACTTGCATGTTTCTACACCTTTTAAAAACGTGTTAATCCGCTGCTTACTTATGTAAGTCAGTGTATGGAAGAAGGGCTAAGTAGCGAGCACGCTTAATAGCAGTTGCTAGCTGGCGCTGGTATTTAGCGCTAGTACCTGTGATACGGCTAGGTACGATTTTGCCACTTTCTGTAACATAGTTTCTAAGAGTAGCTAGATCTTTGTAATCGATTTGTTGTACGCCTTCCGCTTTAAAGCGGCAGAACTTACGACGTCTGAAATAACGTGCCATGAGATTAATTCCTCAAATAATTCTTTCTATATGCTGAGCATGCAAAACCAATTGGCTAAGGCCGTTACGACCTTCGTGGCGATTTAAAAAACCACTCACTTGCAATGCCTGCCCAACGTGCAAATGTTGAGTCTGTTGTTGCATTTGCTTACCACTGGCAACCACCTGAAGCCTAACGTAACTATTACGGTTAAGATCTGCTTCAACTTGCATTGATTTATGTTCTACAACAAAAATACAATGCGGTATGCCCGCGGGGCTTTGGCTAAACTTGGGTGTTTTACAAACTACCCCCGATATAACCAGCTGATTCGTATATGGGCTAACCATTATAGTAACTGCTGACTACGTGCCATGCTAGGACTCAAAACAATTAAGCAGCTGGTGCTTCTTTCTTCTCTTCTCTTACAAGAGGAGACGCTTCAGTTACAGCGTTTTTAGTACGCATAACTAAGTTACGAAGCACTGCATCGTTGTAGCGGAAAGTAGTTTCTAGCTCGCTGATTACTTCAGTTGGTGCTTCAACGTTCATAAGAACATAATGAGCTTTATGAAGCTTGTTGATTGGGTAAGCCAGTTGACGACGGCCCCAGTCTTCAAGACGGTGGATAGTACCACCCGCTTCAGTGATAGAACCAGTATAACGTTCGATCATACCAGATACTTGCTCACTCTGATCAGGGTGAACCATGAATACGATTTCGTAATGACGCATGGATATTCCTTACGGTTAATAGAGCCTTCTACCGTTTCGGCCGGTCGGTTTAAGGCAAGGAATTAATAGTTTAAAAGCCGAAATGAGCGCGCATTTTACGCTTAGTAGGATAATTAAGCAAGCAGGTTTTTTAAGCTTTGATAGATAAGTGTTAAAGGTTTCGGGTTTCGGGTTTCGGGTTTCGGGTTTCGGGTTTCGGGTTTCGGGTTTCGGGTTTCGGGTTTCGGGTTTCGGGAAGACATTATTGGATGCTCCCTTTATATCAACAAATAAAATAAAAATAAGTGTTTAATATTTACGAGGTAGACGCCGAGCTTGAAAAGCATAGCTTTAAATTATTTAAGCTCTACATTTACTTCTAAAATATAAACATTTACTCAAACCTAAAGCCGTGCAATTATCAAGCAACACATTATTAAATAAGGATATTTATGAAGCTTTTATTATCGCTTGTATTAATACTTACTTTTAGTACCTCTTTTTTAAGCTATGCAAACACCGCTACAACCGACATAACCGTGGGTAAAAAAGTCATTCTTCAATCAAAAATACTTAATGAAGACAGACCTCTCAGAATCTTCATACCTGAAACCGTAAAAGACGATCAGCCGCTTTATGTTATTTATTTACTTGATGGTGTTGAACACTTTCATACGGCGTCTGGCGTAATCAAATCCCTTGTTGATTACGATCAGATACCTAATGCCATGCTTGTTGCTATTGATACAACTAACCGTGTTCGTGATTACTTACCCAAAGTACAAGGGGAGCCTAAAACGGAGTTTCAAACCTTTGTTAAAAACAAATGGCCTGACGCAGGGCAAACCGATAATTTTTTAAAGTTTGTGTCTGGCGAACTCATGCCCTTCATAAATAGCAACTACCCAACTAATGGTTACAACACCTTAATTGGTCATTCTAATGCTGGTACATTAGCGCTTTATACTTTAGTTAATCAGCCAGAATTATTTAACAACTACATAGCCATAAGCCCAAATAGTTGGTGGAGTGATGAAGAGTTAAAAAGTAATATCACTAAATACACTAAAAACCCTAAAGGCGCTCAAGCGCTATTTATTAGTGTAGCAAGCGAAGGCGCACGCTTTTATACAGGTGCATTAAATACTTTAGTAAATTTAGAGCAACAAATGCCCACGCAGCTGAAATGGGAATATAAGCATTACCCCTCTTTTACTCATATGGGCACCATACTTCCAGCACTTAGCGATAGCTTAATTCACTTATTTAGCGACCTAATATTTAAAGTGACTGACGAGCACGGAAAATTTGCGGATGTATCGCTTATTACCGGTTATTACCAAGCACTTAGTGATAAGTACGGATTTAAGCTTAAAATTCCACAAGATGTGTACGTAGAATTTGCCCACCGCCAGCAAAAGTTTGGCAACACTAAAAAAGCGATAACGACGCTTAAACACTTTACTCGCGATTACCCAAATGCAGCTTACTCCCACATGCGATTATCGCAAGGCTACACGGCTGACAAACAGTTTAAAGAAGCCGTTACCAGCATGACACACGCACTAGAACTTGCTAAACAAAATTCGCGCGACCCACTGTTAATTGATGCACTACAAGATATGGTGAATCAAGCGCAAGAGAATTTGTAGGTGGAAATAAGGAGCTGTGATGACAACTTTAATTATTGATGAACACTCTGGTTCCTGCGACTCAATGTGGTCTGATCAAAATGGGCTTGAAGTAAATGTTCCAGTTAACAAATACTTATTCGTACCTACATTAGAACCTTTTGAATTACATCAATCTGAAAAAATCGGTGCTCCTAAAATTATATTTTATTGTGGTTCATACGAGCAGATAATACTACACCAAGCATTTTCATTAGGGATATTAGACGAAAGCCAATACGCAACTTATGCAAACAATGCTGTTTTATCTGGTCATAGGAGCTTTGGTTATGTAGAGATTTTACTCGATGGCTGGGAGCCTATTTCACACGATAATATAGAAAACAGATTGGGAATTTTATACGGTGGAACTGGCGGTAATCATGCTTCATTCCATTACACTGAATGTTACAGTACTAAACTCGCCGTAGAAGAAGCTATCAAAATAGACCCAAGGTCAGGGCCACCTATCTCACATTATTACCACACGCTCAATGGAGAAGATTATTTTGAAAATTTAGATTATACTGGTAATGAAATTGCTCAAAATGTATACTCATTAACAAGTGAATATATTTCAATGCAAATGGGTGTATCAGGAGGAAATATGAAAGACATTAAATACTCTGGCTGTACTACTTCCGCCACACCGGAAGCTCCGGCAATAAATATTTCTAGTGTAATTAGTCGAGCTCAAAAGTCGCGTAGATTAATATCTCAAAGAAATACAGACACATCAGGAGTTAAATTTCGCTCGGATATGAAGATAACTCCTGAAAAGGTTGAGTTTAAGATGATAAAAGCTTAATTAATCCTCTATTTTATAAAGAAAAAAACCGATGTTTAAATTAAACATCGGTTTTTCTTTGACTGACAGCTGACAGCTGACAGCTAACAGCTAACAGCTAACAGCTAAAAACTAACCACTTTACCTGTTGGATTTCGCTTCGCGAAACCCAACCTACTTATTTACCTATCGCTTCTTTGGCGAAAAGGTGCTTTATTGGCCCAAGGTTATCAACGAGTGAAAGCCCTACTCCCCGAATCAGCTTTTTAACTGGGTTTGCACCTTCAAATAGCTCTTTTAGCCCTTGCATCATGGCGATGTGTTTTTGTGCGTCGAGCTTACGGGTGCGCTCGTAATCACGCAGTGTCCGTGTACTGGCAAATTCTTTGGCGTCTTGACTTAGTAGCTCAATTAAATAATCGGCATCTTTTAGGCCCAGGTTCATACCGAGCCCTGCTAATGGATGAATGGTATGCGCTGCATCGCCCATTAACACCACCTTGCCATTAACCCATTGTTGGGCGTAACGCATTTTAAGTGGGAATGCGACGCGCTTACTTTGTACTTCACATAAACCACATTGGCCATCTATGGCAGCCATAACTGCTTTATTAAAGGCGGTGTCGTCCATTGCTAACAATTCATCACAATGATTCGGGCTGGTAGACCACACAATTGAATGAGTATGCTCATCGCTCAATGGTAAAAACGCTAGCGGCCCTGTAGGTAAAAATACTTGGCGCGCGGTATTTTTGTGTGACTCTTTAGTTTTAACTGTCGCGACTAACGCATGGTGATCGTAATCTTTAAAGCTCAGCGCCATATTAAACTGTTTACGAATCGCTGAATTTGCGCCATCGGCCGCCACCAGCAACTTAGCAATAATAGGTTCGCCAGTTTTTAAATTAATAAATACATCAGACTCACTTTGATGTATTTGCTGATACTCAGTATCAAACATCACTGTGGCATTACTTTGTTGCTCAAGCTCTTTTATTAGCGCAAAGCGAATAATATCGTTTTCAACAATGTGCCCTAAATGCTCAAGCTCAAGTTGCTCGTTATTAAAGGTTATTTTTCCAAAGCTGTCGGCATCGCGTACATCCATGTGCGTATAAGCACAAGCACGCTCAGCTATTATGTGTGGCCACACATTTAATTGCTCCAGTAAGTTCTGGCTGGCAATACTTAGTGCACTAACTCGTAAGCCATAATCATCACTCGGTGGAGCTTGAGTTGGCGCAGCATCTAACACAGCCACGCTAATATTCACTTTAGCAAGCCCGAGCGCCAGCGTTAACCCAACGCAGCCACCACCCACTATACAAACCTGTACTTGTTTCATAAACGTGTACCTTGTTTAACTTGACCCATTAATTGTTTTGCTAATGGGGCTTTTAATGCGGGGAATAAATCCATTGAAAATAGCCCAATACTACGACCAAGCGCTAGCACCCGTGATGAGTTTGAAAAAAGTCGAACCAAGGCATCGGTCAATGTCATTACGGTTTTTATATCACCACTGCGCTTAATTGAATATTGACGAGTAAAAGCATAGCTACCTAAATCATGTTCACTGTTTGCAATTAAGTTACTCAGCACTTGTACGTCGCGCAACCCTAAATTAAAGCCTTGGCCTGCAATTGGGTGAATGGCGTGTGCCGCGTTACCTATTACCACTGTACGATGCGCTGTTAACGATTCTATTTGCCCATAAACTAGAGGGTAACTAGCGCGCATACCGACTTTTATAAACTGTCCTGCACGATAACCAAAGGCAGTTTGCAGCGCACTTATAAAGTCTGGTTCACTTAGCGACACATACTGCTCAATATGTTCTTGGCGCATACACCATACTAACGAATAGCGGTTATTACTCATGGGTAATAAAGCCATTGGGCCATTTTGGGTAAACCGCTCAAACGCCTGATGATGGTGTCCACCAGCGACTTCTATATTGGCAATAATCGCACCTTGTTCATAAGGCTGGGTATTGAAGCCGAGCCCCAATAAATTACGAGTTGGCGACTGTGCACCGTCGGCAATCACCAACAGCTTAGCACTGAGTTTTTCACCACTTTGTAGTGTAAGTTCATTACTATCGGCATTTTGTTTTATCGCTGTTACGCTATCTGGGCACAAAAGCGATATGTTTGATTGCATTAAACGCTGATGCAGCGCTCTGCCAAATGGGTTTACCTCTACCACATAACCTAATGAGGGTTTTGCAAACTCATCACACTGTATATGGGTTTTACCAAAGTGCCCTTTGTCTGACACACTCACTTTTTTTATGGCCGCAGCATAGGGAGCGTTCATTTCAAATAAATTGAGGCTTTGTAAATACTCTACCGACTGCTGGGCAAGTGCGATACTTCTGTCATCAAAGCTTGGATGATAATCAGTGGTTACTTGATTTGCTTCAATTACAGCAATATTTAAGCTGGGATTTTTTTTACTTATACTTAGAGCACAACTTGCGCCGACTAAACCACCACCAATTACTACAATATCAAACTGCTTAGCCACTTTTATCTCCAAGCTTATGCGTTTTTAGCGCTTTGCATTAACGCTTCTATTTCACTAATTGTTTTAGGCACGCTAATGGTTAAGTTGTCGTGACCTGAATCAGTTACTAATAAGTTATCTTCAATACGAATACCTATACCTTGGTATTTTTGAGGCGCATTTGAGTCTTTACTAATATACAGCCCAGGCTCAATGGTTAGCACCATACCCGGCTCTAAGACACGCTCTTGGTTATTAACCTTGTAATCGCCCACATCATGAACATCAAGCCCTAACCAGTGACCAAGACCATGCATGTAGTATTCTTTACAGGCACCTTGTGCCATTAACTCATCAAAATCGCCGGTTAAAATACCTAAATCAAGTAACCCTTGGGTTAGTACTTGCATAGCGAGTTTATTTGCCTGAGATAAAAGGCCACCGGGTTTTATTTCGCTAAATGCGATTTCTTGCGCTTTAAGTACAATATTATAAAGCGCAGCTTGCTCAGTGCTAAATTTACCGTTAACGGGGAAGGTACGTGTTATATCGGCGGCGTAGCCTTGTAGCTCACAGCCTGAATCAATCAGTACTAAGTCGCCATTGTTTAATACGTCGCTATTTTGGGTGTAGTGCAAAATATTGGCGTTATCGCCACTGCCGACAATAGTGCCATAAGCAGGATGTGGCGCACCGTTCATTGCATAGTGATGATGAAGCTCTGCCTCTAGTTGAAACTCGGTTGCGCCAACGTGGGAAAAACGCATGGCTCGCATGTGTGCTCGAGCGCTTATTTCACAGCCCTCACGCATAATGTTAATTTCGCCTGGCGATTTAAATAAGCGCATTTCATGCAATAAAGGGCGAATATCTTTAATTGTACTCGGTGCTGTATCCCCTTTTTTAGGGGCACTGCGCAAAGTGTTAAGCATTGAAAATACTTTGCCATCAAAGGCAGGATACGTCCCTTGTGCATAAAATAAAATCTGTTGGCCGTTCACCAAATTCAATAATTGTTCATTTAGCTCACTAAGTGCATAAGTTTTGTCGAATAAGTATTCGCTTTGTGCTTTTTCAAAACCAATGCGTCTGCCGTGCCATACCTCTGCAAGTTTGTCTTTATCTAAACAAAATAATAGTGAGGGTGTATCACTGTTTTTGCAAAGCACCAACACGGCATCGGGTTCGTTAAAACCAGTTAAGTAAAAAAAGTCACTGTCTTGTCGAAACGGATAATGAGTATCACGGCTACGCGTGAGCTCCGTTGCAGCGGGAATTATAGCAATACTGTTATTATCCATTGCCGCCAATAAACGCTCGCGGCGCGCTTTAAACTCTGACTTTTGTATTTCAACCATTAATAACTAACCCATTACTTTTATTGTGTTGCTCAATTAATGCAGTGTTTTTTTGTTGCTTTGTGGATTTTGCTCTTTGCCTAGCTCAGCAAAACACAATAGCGCCGATACACGGACGTACTCAATCACTTCATGGAGTGCTTGGCTATCTTCTTCGGTTTCTTCAAAGGTTGTATCTAGGCGTGTAATCTCGCTAAAGTCGCTGATCACTTCTTTTACATCTGCCGACAGCTTGCCATAATCTTTTTGCTTTAAGCCAAAACCCAACATAAACCCAGCTACCCATGATACGAGCCCGTTAGCCTGATCGATGAGTGTTTCGTCATCACTAGGTAAAAACAAGTCAAATTGAAACTCTTCGTTATTAAAACTTTCAACCACTTGTTGATAAATTTGGCCAAAAAACTGTTTTAAATCGTTGCTAAACGACTCGCCATCATTAAATACATCGCTCAGTAAGCCTAAGTATTCTTTATCGTCAATGCTTAGCCCACAAGCAAGTAAGCCGCTAATAACGCCATGCGCTTCTGCGGGTGATACAAATATTTCATTTTTCTCTAAAAGAAGTTGGGCTTTTTCGTAATCTGGTAAGTTATTCATAATGACGTCTTCGCTTTGCTAATTAAAGCAATGCTACCACTCGATAAAAAGCAACTCCAATGAATTCTATGACTGAGGTCAAAAGCACGCCATTGAAAAGCAAATTGAGCTCAAAAAGCAATCTTAAAAGTAAATACAAGATTAGGGTCTGTTGACCCTTCAAGGTTAAATTTGCAGCAGTCTGTTTGGTATTTAGGCAAGGCAGAGCCTATGTGGTGTGGTTATTCCCCATAAATAGGCGATAACGCAGCATCAATGCCAAACAGGCGCTGCCCGAAGAGTTCTGCCTAGGGGCGATTTACTCTTTGTTGCTCGGTTTTTACTTAGCCCACTAGGTTACAAACCTCGCGCCGCGATTAAACCACCCCTAGTTTGAACAAATTTTAATCCGCAAAGATCAACAGACCCTAAATTTGGAGGAAAACTGAGCGAACAGTTTAATTTTTTACGATTGGGGTTTAAGGATTGGAATATGTCTTATATACTAAATTTGTTCCCTAGGGTGCAGGAGCTTGGTTAAGTCCCTGAGCCGATAAATTTTATACCAGGATTTTTGTTCGTTTACTATTGTGCAAGCTCGGCATGTACCGAGAAGCCTACGGTAAACCGCAGATTTCCGCCCTGAAACCTCAAGGTTTCAGGACTGACACCGGGCACCGCATTCTCGGGGAACACCTTCCTTTATAGCTTAGGTTCTAGGTTCTCAAGCATTTCTTTTTAACTAAATATTCCCTATCTTTCGTCTTTAAATATATCGAACTGCGTTTCCACAGCCCGATATTAAACTTATTTCTAACACCTATCCCTTTGTCTTTTTAATGCCTAACACTACTTAAACCAACCTTGAAAGCGCTCCATCAGCATATAGTTAACGGGAACAAGTAATAAGGTTATAAAAGTCGCAAATATAATCCCAAATCCTAAGCTTACTGCCATAGGTATTAAAAACTGCGCCTGAGTCGCCTTTTCAAACAGCAGCGGCATTAAACCTATAAAAGTGGTTAAACTGGTGAGCATAACCGGGCGAAAGCGCGATGCGCCAGCAAGTTTAACTGCCTCTATTAAATCGCCACCTTCGCTGCGTTTTTTATTAATGAAATCGACTAATACAAGCGAATCGTTCACTACAACCCCTATTAACGCAAGCATACCTAGTAGGCTCATAATGGTTAAATCCATACCCATTATCCAGTGCCCTACTACTGCGCCAATCATGCCAAATGGAATAACACTCATAACAATAATTGGTTGCATGTATGACTTAAACGGAATGGCCAATAACGCATAAATTATAAAAAACACAAACACTAACGCCCAAGCCAGTGAGCCAAACGACTCTCTTTGCTCTTTGGCTTCACCTTCGAGTTTGTAATCAACACCTGGGTATTGCTGCATTAACTCGTCTAAATATTGTGCTAGGTCGGCTTGAAGCACCGTCATGTTGGTGTTGTTTTTTTCAATATCAGCCGTCACGTTTAGTGTGCGATAACGATCAATACGGTTTATGGTTGATGGGCTTTGCCCTGCCGTAAGCGTTGCCACATGCGACAATGGTACAGAACCGCCATCGGGAGTATTTATTAGTATGTTTTGTAAATCAGCTACAGAGCGGCGCTCATCAATAGGTAAACGTACCATTACACGCACGTCGTCTCGTCCGCGTTGAATACGCTGAACCTGCGAGCCAAAAAACGAATTTCGCACTTGCCCTGCTATATTTACACGATTTAAACCAAGCGCCAAACCTTGTTGCGTAAGCTCTATACGCAACTCTTCTTTACCGTCAGACATACTGTCGGCAATATCAAACACCGTTGGGTACGTTGCTAAACGATTTTTAATATTATCAGCTACATCTTGCAATATTGTTAGTGAAGTACCACTTAGTTGAACGTCTATTGGGTCTGAACTTCGGCCAATTTCAGCTCTAAATGTTAGGCTTTCAGCGCCAGGAATAACACCAATTAAATCGCGCCATTCACTTGCAAGCTCGCGTGAGCCTATGTCTGATTCACGCTGCTCAGCAGGTGTTATCTCAAAGCGTACCGCTCCGGAGTTAGACGCACCACCGCGTCCGCCTGTAGTGGCTAATATATTTAAAATAACGCTTTCGCCTGTATTAGGATCGCGATATTTGTCTTGTAATTGCTGCGCTTTTTCGGACATATCAATCACGTATTTATTGGTTACTTCAAACGGTGTACCTGTTGGCAGTGTTAGATTGACTCGTACAGTTTCGCTAGGAATTCGTGGGAAAAAGATAAACTTAGTCCAACCACTGGTGATCATGGTTAAAATAATAAAAAATACCCCCACAAATAAACTAACCGTTGCTAGTTTATGGCGTAAAGCAGTGTTTAATATAGGTTGGTAATATTTTAAAATTGCACTTTCAAAGCCATCTGCAAAGCGTTGTTGAATCGCTTCAAGCTTAGATGGTTCACCTTTTTGATGGCGTAGTTTTATGTATTTTAAATGTGCTGGTAACACAAATTTAGATTCAATTAGCGAGAACAATAAAACTGGAATAACGACTACCGGAATTTGTGCAAATAAGGCGCCGCGCGCCCCTTCAATAAATGCTAAAGGTAAAAAGGCAGCAACAGTCGTCAGTACACCAAAGGTAACCGGAGTCGCAACTTCTTGAGTACCCAATATAGCAGCCTGCTCACCCGATTTTGCCGTTTTTAAATGGGTATACACGTTCTCGCCGGTTACTATGGCGTCATCTACTACAATACCGAGTACTAAAATAAAGCCGAATAAGCTCATTATATTTAACGTTACACCAAAAATTGGCATCGCGATAAATGCGCCCATAAACGATACTGGAATACCAATAAACACCCAAAATGCAATTGCTGGGCGTAAAAATAGCGTGAGTAGTGCCAGTACTAAAATACCACCTTGTAAAGCATTACTGGTTAAGGTGGCGATACGGCTTTTAACTAGCTCTGAATCGTCGTCCCAATAACTTAGTTTAAAACCTTGTGGTAGCGTGGCTTGCTGTTCTTCAATGTAGTTTTTAACATCGTCTGCCACGGTTATCGCGCTTTGCGGGCCAATTCGGTAAACGTCTATAAACGCCGCTTGCTTACCATTAAAACGGGTGCGTACTGGCGTTTCTTCAAAATCGTCTTTAATTGTAGCAATATCACCTAAGCGGATAATCGTTCCGTCGGCTTGGTTTTTTACTACTATGCTGGCAAATTCATCTTTACGATAAGCCTGCCCTTTTGAGCTAATTAGTACATCGCCACCTTCTGTTTTTAAGTTACCGGCAGAAATATCAGAACTCGAATTAGCAATCGCACTCGATATTTGCGCAAGGCTTAGGTTGTACTGGCGAAGTGTGTCTTGGCTAACTTCAATGGCTAACTCATAATCTCGTACACCACTTAGCTCTACCTGGGTTACATTAGGCAAACGCAGAATTTGATCTCGCACTGTTTCTGCGTATTCACGCGTTTCTTTTTCGCCGTAATCACTTGATACAGTAACAGCTATTACTTCTCTTTTGCGCTCAGCCAGCGCAACAATTGGTTTTTCGGCATCGCCAGGAAACGTATTAATCGCATCCACTCGGCTTTTAATATCAGCCAACAGTTCACGAGGATCGTAACCACTTTCAACCTCAATGGTTACAGAGCCTGAGCCCTCTGACGAGCGGCTAAATATTTGTTTAATACCCTCGAGGTCTTGTACCGCTTCTTCTATACGAATTGTTACGCCCTGCTCTACATCTTCAGGGGTTGCACCACGCAGGCTAACACCAACGCTTATCATATCGGTTTCAAAGGACGGAAACACCTCAAGTGGTATTTTACTCGATAAACTAAATAGTCCCGACAACAACAAAGTTACTAACAATAAATTGGCAGCAACATGGTTTTTAGTAAACCAAGCAATCATACTTTATCTCCTTGCTTGGCTGCGCGACGTTTTTTTATTAACTCTTCAACACTAATACCAAGCTCTTTTGCTTTTTGCTCAAGTTGCTCTCGCGACGGGCGCATACCTTTAGATTTTTTTTCCTTTGGCTCTTCATCTAAAATACTCACTTTAGTGCCCGAACTCACTTGACCAAGTGGCGTGATAACCAACTTGTCGTTTGCTTTTAATCCTGTTTTGATCATTGCTTGGTTTGCGTTTTGCCATGCAAAAGTAACGTCTTTACGCTTTAATACATCACCTTCAACCACATAAACATAAGTACCTTGATAAATTGTGCTGTTAGGAATGATCAACGCATTTTGCACTGTTTTACCCGCTATTTGCGCCTTAATGTATTGCCCTATTTTAATTGGATACTGATTACTGGCGGTTGATTTATATGGGTCGTCTATTTTTGCTACCACGTAAAGTTGCTGCGCGTTTTGGTCAATAGCGCCCTCGGTGCGTGCAAGTTGGCCTTGCCATGTTTGCTCACCCACTAAATCAGAACTAAATTTAACTAACGAACCCGCTTGGTTTTTAGCACCATCACGGTATTGCTCTGGCAGGTTAACAAACGAAAGGTCTTTATTTTTTATTGGTAAGCGAATTTCAACACTATCAATAGCGTAAATAGTGGCAAGTTGGGTATTGTTACTCACTACTTGACCTAAATCGACACTACGACTCAGTATGCGCCCAGCATAAGGTGCGGTAACCTTTGTACGCTCTAAATCAAGCTCTGCTTTTTCAAGAGCAGCTTGAGCCGATAGCACTTGTGCTTGCGCAGCTGCTAATTGCGGCTCACGTAATACCAAGCTGCTAGCTTGGCTTGAACCACCAAGGCGCTTCCAATCAGTCAGTGCTTGTTGCCCGCGGGCCTTTTCTTCTAATAAGCTTTGCTCTGCTGTGAGCAAGTTAGCTTGTGCAGATTTAACCTCTGCCTGATGATCTCTATCATCTAGCTTTAATAACACGTCGCTTTTTTCAAAAAAGCCACCTTCTCTAAACTCATCGCTCACCTCAATTATTTGCCCAGATGCTTGAGCAACAAGTAAGCTTTGTGTTCGAGGTTTTACTGTACCGTAGCTGTCTATCATTACTTGATAACTTTGAGGCACAAGCTCAAGTACAGATACACTAATTGCTGCTTTTGGTGCTGAACTAAAGCGTCTCGCCTCTGGCGGATTACTCTTAATAAAAAATACAATTAAAAGAGCGGTAACAACAACCGCGGCTGGAATAATAATTTTAGCTGTTTTAGTGTTCATCGTTATTGCTCTTTAAGTCGCTTGACGGTTTTTCAAAATCACCACCGAGGGCAACATGTAGGTTAATTCTATTTGCGATTAATTGGTTTTTAATTTGTATTAATGAACTTTGCGCATCGAATGAGCGACCTTGTGCATCAAGTACCGTGGTATAAGTTACTAAGCCACTTTGATATTGCTCAAACGATAACTGCTCGGCCGCAAGTGCATTTTTTTGTGCTTCGAGGGTGCTGGTGTACTGCGCTTTTAAAGACTGCTGCTGCGATATCGCATTTTCTACATCAGCAAATGCATCGTACAAGGTTTGTAAATATTGCTGTTCTTGCTTTTGCGCATTCAGGCGTGCAATTTCTTCATTGGCTTGTAAACGTCCTCCCTCAAAAATAGGTGCCGAAATACTTCCGAGTAAAGACCATGCGAGGCTTGAAGGAGAAAACAAATCACTCAGCCTATCTGTACTATCACTTAAGCTTGCAGTTAAATTTAAACTAGGAAAGCGCTGTTTATGCGCATAAGCCAGTGACGCATCACTAGCTAATAACTCATACCAACTGGCAAGTAATGCGGGCTTTCGGGTAATGAGCTCTGAAGGAATACCAACTGGAATTTCGGTATCAACAACCGGTAAGTCAGTGCTTGCTGCAATAGCTCCTTTTGGGTACTCACCTAGTAAGCGCTCAAGCACTCGCGCTGCACTTGATAAACTCGCTATTTGAGTGGCAATGCGTGAGCGTTCGTTATTAAGCTCATTGCGGGCTAAATAAACATCAAGCGCTTCGTTAATACCTTGGCGATAACCCGACTCAATTATATCGAGGTTTTGCTTAGCATTTTCTTCACGGCGCTTATATAAATCAAGCAGCTGCTGCGCAGACACAACATCAAACCAACCTTGAACAACATCTGAAACAAGTTGTTGTTTAGCTTGTTCAAAACGCGCTTTTTGCGCTAAATAAGAAAGGTTAGCTTCTCGTTTTGAATCTGACAGCTTACCCCATAAGTCAACTTCGTAATTTAAGTTTAAGCTTACCGAGCTGGCATTATTATAGCTAACAGGCCGGTTATTTTTGCTTCGGCTAGTACGCGAAGATAAATCTAAACTAGGCCAAAGAGCTGATCCGGTTACTATTAGTTGCTGTTTAGTAATAGCGACATCATAGCTGGTTTGTAATAGTTGTTGGTTGTTTTTAAGCGCTTGTTCTACGTATTTGTTAAGTAATGGCGTGTGTAGTTGAGTTAACCATTCATCATCCACTTTTAATACAGAACTTGATGCTTGTTGTTGCCACTGCTGTGGTAAATTATTTGGAGTTTGTTCGCGCTGCGATTGGTTTAAGTTACTCGCACAACCGCTCAACACTATAATGCTTATTGCTAATAAAGATGGCTTATATTGCCACATCATGTTTAAACCTGATCAATGCTATTTATGAATGTTATTCAATCACTTTAGCAAACTTTGCTCAATTGACTTTACATAACATTACATAGCTTGCGGTGAAATTGTAAGTTCACTCAATGCGCTAAGTGTTAATACAACTATCAAAAACAAATGAGCAAGCTAACTTTTAATCAGAGAATTAATTTTAACTCTTAAAAAGTTGATATAGAAAATACGGCAGAGTTTGCTATTGGCATTACACCAGCTAAAGCGGAATAAAATTATAAATATATTTTGCATATGGAACGCGGTTTAATGCTGCGCCGAACTTAGGACAGAAACAAAAAAGCCTCGCATATGCGAGGCTTTGTATACATTCTTTCGACTAACCGAGTCGACGGGTAACTTGAACAGACTACTGATTACAGTTTCTTTTTCTAGTTACATTGTAAATGGTGCCGACTAACCGAGTCGACGGGTAACTTGAACAGACTACTGATTACAGTTTCTTTTTCTAGCTACATTGTAAATGGTGCCGACTAACCGAGTCGAACGGTTGACCTACTGATTACAAGTCAGTTGCTCTACCAGCTGAGCTAAGTCGGCACACTAAAACAAAAAGCCTTGCATGAGCAAGGCTTTATATAAATGGTGCCTCGACCCGGAATCGAACCAGGGACACGAGGATTTTCAATCCTCTGCTCTACCAACTGAGCTATCGAGGCACTTAAACAGTGCTAATTAAATGCTATCAAAACACTTAACTAAAATAAATGGTGCCGACTAACCGAGTCGAACGGTTGACCTACTGATTACAAGTCAGTTGCTCTACCAGCTGAGCTAAGTCGGCACACAAAACTGTGTGCTAAGGCACTTTATCAATTTTAAAGATTGATAACTTTTTTGTAAATGGTGCCTCGACCCGGAATCGAACCAGGGACACGAGGATTTTCAATCCTCTGCTCTACCAACTGAGCTATCGAGGCACTTAAACAGTGCTAGTGAACTGCTCTAAGCATTTCACTTTTATAAAATGGTGCCGACTAACCGAGTCGAACGGTTGACCTACTGATTACAAGTCAGTTGCTCTACCAGCTGAGCTAAGTCGGCACACAAAACTGTGTGCTAAGGCACGCGTAAAAATGTTTAAATAAATATCTAAACACCATTACTTTAATAAATGGTGCCTCGACCCGGAATCGAACCAGGGACACGAGGATTTTCAATCCTCTGCTCTACCAACTGAGCTATCGAGGCACTTAACAGTGCTTATTAGTAATCACAACGGATTAATAATTCGACTCCCACATAGCTTTACTGACTGAGCTATCTGGGCGTGCGGCGTATTAAACGAGTTTTACCCTTACAAGTCAACTTTTTTTTTATCCTTTGCAACTGTTTGAACGGTTTTCAAACAACTAACAACAAATCTCGTTCATACCGTGCATTTATTCAACAAAAGAGTTTAAAAAACGTAGTGAATTATTTTTTTTAGGTGTTACGATTAGTCAATAGCTTTCGGTACAGGCTTACCGTTTTAATAAAACCACGATAGGAAAACTCATGCAGAGTAAGTTCTCTTCAGCAATAAAGGGCCTACTACCTATATTTTTAGTTAGTAACCTTATAATTTCCACATTATTTATAGTCGCCTATTCGCTTTACTCACAAAGCAATGCTGAGAACAATGAACTTCCCCAACCCTCTACTATTGCACTCACAAAACTTGCTGAACGCCTTGAGCAGCCCATTGTTGAAGCACTAACAACATACGGGCAAAACAAAGCCAAATTACTTCTTGATATTGCAAGCTTACTCAATAATGACTTTAAATATACTCTGCATCGTTTTAATGCAAATAATAAAGCCGAGTTAGTTTATAGCAACAATAGTATAGTGATTGCACCTTTAGCTGTTAGCAAATACATTAAAGAGCAAAATACTCTGCATCATTTAATCTCATCAGAGGGACAAGTAATTGCTGAACTTATCATTGAGCAGAAACAACCTTTAATTTCATCATCGACACAAAATTTATCAATGAGTGCATATCTTGCCGCTATTGTTGCTCTGATCGCATTGTTTGCATTCGCTATAGCGTTTAATAAGTACATTAAAAAACGACTACATAAAAATACCGATTCTCTCACTCAAGAACTCAAGGCTATTACACAAAATGATAATTATCAAAGCACGCTTGATGAGCAACTTGATGGAGGGTTAGAAACCGTTGCTCAACAAATTAATTTATTGCTGAAAAAAGTAAGTATGGTTCTAGCTGACGACCAAGCTGCACAAAAAGAATTAAAAAGGCTACAAACCAGTCTGGAAACAGAAGTACAAAGCAGAACATTTGAATTAGAAAAACAAACTCAAAAAGCGTTAAAGGCGAGTGAAACTAAAACCACCTTTTTAGCCACCATGAGTCATGAAATAAGAACACCAATGAATGGTGTTATTGGCACCATTGATTTACTTCGCCAAACAGAGCTTGATGGTGCTCAGCAACGCCTTAGTACTATTATTCGTGAATCCGCATTTTCGCTACTGAGTATTTTAGATGATATTTTAGATTTTTCTAAAATTGAGGCTGGAAAGCTCAACATAGATCCTGTTCCGTTTTCTATTGCAGATACACTAGAAGAAGTAGCCAAGGTATTATCGTCGGTTGCTAAAAACCGTCATTTAGAACTCGATTTATCAATTGCACCCGATATTCCTAATAACCTTATGGGCGACTCAGGCAGGGTTCGCCAAGTGCTATATAACTTATGTAGTAATGCCATTAAATTTACTAGCACCAATGGTACAACGAAGGGGAAAGTAAGAATATCAGTAGAGGTAGCAAATAACACCGCCGATCACTTTACATTGCGTTTTTGTGTAAGTGATAACGGTAAAGGAATGAGCCAATCTCAGTTAAGAAAAATTTTCAACCCGTTCACTCAAGCAGAAAGCTCAATTACGCGAGAGTTCGGTGGAACAGGGCTTGGTCTTTCAATTTGTAAAAGCTTAACCGAGCTAATGCTTGGTACTATACATGTAACAAGCCATGAAGGGATTGGAAGTGAATTTACCGTTGAACTGCCTTTTTCAACTGCAGGTAAAACTGAATTTGCCCATAAAAATACACTTAATGGTAAACATGTCATTATTGTCAGCAGCGACGCAGAGCGCGGTAAAGTAATTTATCGTTACTTGTCATTTATGGGGGCTAAAATAACCTATGCTCATGAACAACAAGATGTAGAAGCTCACCAAGATGCCAAGGATATTATTTGGGTTGTTGATGGCATTGAAGACATGAATAGTATTAGTACCTTACTAAGAAGTTTACTTTACTCACTAGAAGATAATAACCAGCAAATGGTGGTATTAAGTAAATTAGATGAAGCAGTAATTAATCATAAAAGTATTTTTTATATTAATGCTTCTCCATTATGTAAATCTAACTTCATGCTTTCAATTTTGGTGGCTGCAGGTTTGCATAAACCTAAGCAAGTTAAAAAAGCCAGAACGATGAATCACTACCTAAACTCAGAAGAAGCGCTGGCAGCAAATAGGCTAGTATTATTGGTAGAAGATAACCTATTAAATCAAGAGGTACTCACCGAACAATTACATATACTAGGGTACAGTGTAGAGGTGGCTAATAACGGTGAAGAAGGCCTAGATATGTGGCGTAAAAATAGCTACTCGCTCATTTTAACCGATTTACATATGCCAAAAATGTCTGGCTACGATATGGTTGAAAAAATTAGAGAAGAAGCGTCATTGCTCGAATCGATTGACGCACAACCTTATATTATTGCTGTTACTGCCAATGCTCTAAAAGGAGAGAGAGAGCGATGTTTAGCTGTAGGTATTAACGACTTTATTACTAAACCTATTGAGTTAAATGCACTTGAGGACACATTAAAGCAATGGAATGACTTATATAGCAAACAACCACAACAGGTGAATTCGACCGAAAAACCAATCATGCCTATTGATATGGAGTCAGCGAATAAGTATATAAATGGCGATGACGCTAAAATAATCCGCTTTTTTAAAATGTATTTAGAGCAGAGCCAAGAACAAATTAAAGCGATTAACTTCGCGGTGCTGCAAAGCAATAAAGCTGAAATTTTATCCGCTTGCCACCAATTAAAATCTATATCGAAGACAGTAGGAGCTAACATTGTTGCTGATTTAGCGCAGTCATTTGAAGATAAGTGTAAAAGTGATGAAATAAAAGCTGATGAATTAATTAAGATGAGAGATGAGCTTGAAATTGAATATTCAAGAGCAGCACAGTTTTTAAAAGAACAAATTAGAAACAACGATCAGCAAGATGACTTGATTTAACTAAAATATTCATCGGTATACACAATATAAAAAAGGGCTCATAGCCCTTTTTTATTAATTATCCTAAGCACAGTTAATTTATTTTTCTACTGGCTTATAACCTTCAATCTCAACTTCTTTACCTTCAAACAAAAAGCCAACCATTTGCTCTTCTAAAAAAGTACGATGCTCTGGATCCATCATGTTTAAATGCTTTTCGTTGATCAGCATAGTTTGTTTATGCTGCCATTGCCCCCAGGCTTCTTTAGAAATATTATTAAAAATTTTCTCACCAAGTTCACCAGGGTATAACTGAAAACCAAGGCCTTCGGCCTCTTTTTGTAACTTTTGACAAAATACTGTACGTGCCATGATTCTTCCCCTTAATGCTAAATATAACGCTATTCTATACTATTGCCGTAATTTGTTTAACCAACTTTTTAGTCGGTGCCGCTAACCCTACTTCTATTGATTGATCGAGTGGATACCACACCAGCTGCTTGTCATTAACAACATCCGGGGCTTTCTCAATATTAAGTACATGCGGGTTAATCGTCAGCTCAAAATGTGAAAATACATGAGTAAAAGGCGTTACTTCATTAAGGTCACTTTTAAGCCCTTGTTGCGCTAAAAAAGTTTCGAGCTCGCTGTACTCATTAAATTCAAAAAATCCAAATAATCCGCCCCAAATACCACTGTTCGGGCGCTTTTCCATGAGCACTTTGTCGTTATGCTTGATAATTAACTGGTGGCAGCTTTTTTTAGGCACTACTTTTTTAGGCTTAGAGTGAGGAAACTCCTTAACTTTACCAGCGTTAAACGCACCACAACGGCTATTTAATGGGCATGCCTCACAATCAAAGCGACTGCGCGAACATAAGCTTGCACCTAAATCCATCATAGCTTGATTAAACTCTGTAACATTATTTTTAGGAGTGAGTTGTTCACTTAAATGCCAAAGCTGATTTTCTACTTTTTTAACTCCATACCAACCTTCAACCATGAAAAAACGAGCAAGCACTCTTTTAACATTGCCATCAAGAATAGGGTGATGCTGCCCCAAAGATAATGATAAAACAGCCCCCGCAGTAGAGCGCCCTATTCCGGGTAAATCCATTACTTCTTCAAGCGTGCTAGGAAACTGACCTTGGTATTTATCTCGAACTATTTTAGCGGTTTTATGTAAATTACGTGCACGAGCGTAATAACCTAAACCTGTCCAATGATGCAAAACCTGATCTTCATCAGCATTTGCTAAAGCAATAATATCGGGAAAGCTTCGCATAAACTTTTCAAAATAAGGAATAACAGTGACAACCTGAGTTTGCTGTAACATCACCTCAGATACCCACACTTTATAAGGCGTTTTAGCTAATTGCCATGGTAACGTTTTGCGCCCATGAAGGTGATACCAGTCAACTACTTGGTTGGAAAACCAATCTGACTGCTGTTTTTTTAAATCCAACATATTTACTTTTTTACTAATGCTCAATGGCGGCTCAGTCTATTGTAGTGACTGAAAAGATCAAGCTATAACGCCCTAATGCTTGTCAACCTAGCGCTGGTCAGGGATAATACGCAACCATTTTTAAACACATTGTTTTGTCAGGCCAATAATATGAGTGAATCAAGTAACAACAACCTTGAGCAAGCTAAGCAAGAAGGTAAGTATATCCGCACTATTCGCAGTTTTGTAAAACGCGAAGGTCGATTAACCAAAGGCCAAGCTGCTGCAATCGAAAAATGCTGGCCAACAATGGGGCTTGAGCATAAAAACGGCCTACTTGATTTAAGCGAAGTTTTTGGCAATGACAATGATGTAGTCCTAGAAATTGGTTTTGGTATGGGCAAGTCATTGGTTGAAATGGCAAAAAATGCACCACATCTTAACTTTATTGGCATAGAAGTTCATCGCCCAGGCGTTGGCGCATGTTTAATGGATGCTGACGAAGCTGGCGTTACTAATCTGCGTGTGTTTGAACACGATGCAGTAGAAGTTCTTGCTGATTGTATAAGCGATGAAAGCTTATCAACCTTACAATTATTTTTCCCTGATCCATGGCACAAAAAGCGTCACCACAAGCGTCGCATTGTACAAACTGAGTTTGCTGAAAAACTTCGCTCTAAATTAAAAATCGGTGGCGTATTTCACATGGCAACCGATTGGGAAAACTACGCAGAGCATATGTTAGAAGTAATGCAAGCAGCTCCAGGTTACAAAAACCAATCTGAGACTAACGACTATGTCCCCCGCCCTGATCTACGTCCATTGACTAAATTTGAACAGCGTGGTCAGCGTTTAGGTCATGGCGTATGGGATTTAATGTTCGAACGTACTAAGTAACCGTTAATTAAATAATTAAGTAAGGTAAAGCCATTTATGAGCGTATTAACCAATCCGAGCCTACTATTACTTCGTAACAGTGAAGAGTTAAAAGGTAAATCAATATTGGTGGTCAACTTTGTTCAAGATGGCTTTTTAAATGAGCTAAAAACGCTCAATCCACAAAGTAAAATAACCGCTTTTAGTTATAATCACGCTAATGGTGAATTTGCAAAAAACATACCGGGTATTGACGTAACCATCAGCCACACAATTAATTCGGGCGATTATGATTTGGTAATACTTTATTACCCTAAATCTAAACCTGAGCTATTAATGGCGTTAGACAACATACGTGCTGTGATAAGCAAAGATGCAGAGCTACTCGTTGTTGGCGAAAACAAGAGCGGTGTTAAGTCAATTGAAAAGCAACTCGCCGGTAAGGCCGAGTTTAGTAATAAAATAGACTCAGCAAAACATTGTGTTTTATATTCATTTTCAGAACTAACTCTCAATAGCACGTTTGATATTAGTACTTACCATAAAGAGTTTACTGTAAGTGTAAGGGATATTGAGTTTACAGCGGTCAGTATTCCGGGCGTGTTTAATCATGGTGCGCTAGATGCTGGAACGAAAATGCTACTAGAAAATGCTCCTAACTTAAAACACGGAAAAGTCCTTGATTTTGGTTGTGGCGCAGGGCTTATTGCTACTTTTTTAGGTCTAAAAACTCCAGCTCTGACATTTACCTGTAGTGACGTAAGTGCACTTGCAGCCTATGCAACAACACAAACGCTTAAGTTAAATAATGTAAACGGTGAAGCCATACTCAGTGATGGTTTAAATAATATTACTGGCAAGTTTGATTTAATTATTAGCAACCCGCCCTTCCATACTGGGATTGCAACTGACTACAGCGTTGCGGAATCTTTTTTAACCCATGCCAAGCAACATTTAACTAAGGCAGGCAAACTGACTATAGTAGCTAATAGCTTTTTAAAATACCCACCTATTTTAGAAACCCAATTTGACAGCTACCACACAGTATTTAAAAACAATAAATTTGCCGTATACAGTAGCTAAAAAAAGTTATTAATATCCTGTCAAAACATAAATATGAGCTATTTTAGCCAAATATTTATGTTTTATAAGTAGATTAGCTAAAAATAAAAAGTGTAATTAAGCTAATCTTTTTACTTCACTTTTTTCTGTTTTTGCTAAACTATTACCTATTAGATTCACAATTGACACGGATGACCTTCTCGCAATGCCCAAAACTGTAAAGCAAAATAGCATTCGTAGCATATTGTTTAAAACTATCATGCTTATAACAGCTATCTGTTTGTTATTATCGCTTTCAATTTCTACCTACTTAAGCGCACAAGAGCAAAAAAAACAGCTCATTAGTAAACTTGTGTTGGTATCTGAGATCATTGCATTTGACGCGATGCCCTCATTACTAAATAAAAATAGGCCTGCAGAAGAAAGACGTTTGAAGCTGCTTCAACAAGTATCATCCGTTACAAATTTACATATATATGCCTTAGATGAGCAAACCAATAAACCAGTGTTTTTTACCAGCTTTAATGCCCGAAAATCACCACCTGTCCCTATTAAAACGGACAACATTGATGACTTTGCTGAACCACAAGTTAGCGATGAGTACATTGAGTACATTACCCCAATACTCAATAATGAACAGCTGCTTGGCTATGTCTATATTAGAGGCAGCTTAGATAACTTAAATCAGCTAATAACTAAAAAGATTATAATTGATATCGTTATTATGGCTTTAATACTTATTTTTATTTCTTTGATTATTTTAAGGCTACAAAAAAGGATTGCCAGCCCGATTGAAAACTTAAGCTTGTTGTTGCAAAACATAGCTAAAAAACATAATTACTATGCGCGTGCGCCTTTAACGAACCTCACTGAAATAACTCGGCTTTCTAATAGCTTAAATGTAATGCTTGCACGCACACAAAGGCAAATAGAGCGCCATGAAGAAGATAAACAAGAAATTAAGCAGCTAAACTCAAACCTTGAAGAGAAAGTGAGTCAACGCACTATTGCGCTCAGAGAGGCCAATAAAGAGCTGTTATCTACTCTAGAAAAGATGCACCAATACCAAACTCAAATTGTCGAAAACAAAAAAATGGCTTCATTAGGGCAAATGGTGGCAGGGGTTGCTCATGAGGTAAATACACCGATAGGACTTGGTATTACAGGCTCCACTTTATTGCGAGATAAACTCGCAGAGCTACAGGTTAATTTTCATAATAAATCATTAACCGCGAGTCAATTTGAGCAATTTACTAATGATGGTATTGAAAACTTAGACCTAATCTATAGCAGCTTAAACCGCGTTGCAGAACTTATTTCTAACTTTAAAAAAGTCGCGGTGCTCAAAGATGATGAAATAACCAGCACTGTTAATTTACAACACTTAATTAACGACACGCTACTGTCTATGGGGCAAGAGCTAAAACTTAAAAACCCAAAAGTTCTTATAAATTGTCCAGCAGATTTAACCGTTGAAAGTAAAAAAGGACCACTACAGCAAGTATTCCATCAGCTTATTTTAAATTCCCTGCTGCACGGCTTTGAAGCTGGCGATGACAATGAAGTACAGATTGATATTGTGGTAACGAAAACAAAAACACAAATTACCTACACCGACAACGGGCTAGGTGTTGAAAATAGTATACGAGCGAAAATATTTGACCCATTTGTAACGTCAAAGCGCGGCCAAGGGGCGAGTGGTTTAGGAATGCATTTGGTTTACAATTTAGTGACTCAAGCATTAGCCGGAGAAATTGTGTTAGATACCGAGTATCAGCAAGGCGCCCGGTTTATTATTACACTCTAAAAGCGAAAGAACGCTTTTACCCACTTGAATTACAACTTTATGACCATACTAAGACATAACCAACTAAACAGTTGTATCATTAATGCTGTATTTCACACAATTAAGGAACTTAATTGTGTTTTACATATCACATACATTGATGAAAAGTTGGAAAGTGATATAATTCCGTTTTGAATTAGTCTGATTATTTTAAGTATCTTTAGGTGGTTGATGGATGTATCAATTATTAAAGGGAAATGGCTTCGACTCTACAATTCAAATTATACATTCAACGTTAAGTATCAATTAAGCCGCGGTTTTTAATAATACGTCATAGTAGGTTTGGGCACGCAGCTGTTTATATCTAATTTGTTTTTACTTGTTAACATTTAGATATAATCCTATAATTCTAGTAGTCGGCTCTGATGATCACGCCGATTTTATAAATAAAACACACTCCAAAAAGGTTAATTAAAGATGCAAACGCCAGTCATTCTGATCGTAGAGGATGAAGACGTAACTAGACTAAACCTCGTTAGTTTATTTGAAGCTGAAGGTTACAAAGTTATTGAAGCCATTGATGGCGATGATATGCATGATAAGCTTACAAATAACGATGACGTCAATCTTGTAGTTATGGACATCAACCTGCCAGGTAAAAACGGGCTTATTTTAGCTCGCGAATTACGCCAAAAACGCAAAGTTGGTCTTATTTTCTTAACAGGCCGTGACAACGATGTAGACCGTATTTTAGGTCTTGAAATTGGTGCTGATGACTATATTACTAAGCCTTTCAACCCACGTGAATTAACTATTCGTGCACGTAACTTAATTACGCGTACCGCACTAGGTGGTGAAGAATCAGCTATTGAAACCAATGGCGTGATCACCTTTAACGGTTGGGAACTTGACGAAAACAGTCGTTGCCTTACTTCTCCAAATGGAGATGCAAAACGTCTACCGAAAGGGGAATACAGAGCACTGCGTTTAATGCTTGACTCACCAGGTCGTATATTTAGCCGTGAGCAACTAATTAAACACATGACTGGCCGTGAACTTCGCGCTAACGACCGTACAGTTGATGTTACTATTCGACGTATTCGTAAGCACTTTGAAAGCGACAATTCAACGTCTGAGTTGATCAGCACCATTCATGGTGAAGGTTACCGCTTCATTGGTAAAATCGACAGCTAATTAGTTTTTTATTCTAATTGTTGTAAAAATAAATGAAGGGCCTGTTGTCCTTCATTTATTTTGTCTGCTAATTCATCAAGCCAAACTGTTAATACTTCATCACTTTGTTCCAGCGCACCATGCTCCATTTGCTTTGCATGCAACTGCACATCATTCAGACCTACCGAACCAGCGGCACCTTTTAACTTATGCGCAACGGATTTATATTCTTCTCTGTCTGCTGTTTTTAATGATTCTAATAGCTCATGTTGATATTGCGGATTTAGCTTTTTAAACAACTGACTACTGCGTTTAAATACTTCAACCCCCATCGAGTTTACAAAGTCTTCAATGGTTTCAATATCTAACAAGTCAGTATTTATTTGATTTAACAACTCTTGATTGACTACTCGTTGAGGAGCCTCAATTTGCGACTGTTTAATACCAAATAGTTCAGCGAGCATATTATCTAATTTGCTAGTATTTATTGGTTTAGCCAACGCTCCTTGAATAGAAATACCCTCAAGCTCTTCTTCAGCACTGCGAACATTGGCGGTAAGTGCCACAATAGGTAGCTGGTTAAAATGGCTTTGTGCGCGTATTTGTCTTGCTACTTCATCGCCATTAATATCAGGCAACTGCATATCAAGCAACACTAAATCTAGGTCATCTTCGGTTTCTACAAACGATAAAGCATCTTCACCTGTTTCAGCCCACAACACTTCATGACCACGTTGTTCTAATAAATTAGTAGCAATTTCAGCATTAAGTGGCACATCTTCCACTAATAAAATATATAAGCTACGCCCTACATAACTATGTTCGGTAGGAGCACTACATAAATTCAGCGGAATTTGAACGGTAAAGCAACTGCCCTCTCCGGGAGTACTATTAACAGTTATAATGCCTTTCATAGCACTTACTAGCGCTTTTGTTACGGCTAAGCCAATACCTGAACCAATCGCATTGGTCCCTTTAAGATCAGGTGCTTTGTAGTACATATCAAAAATGCGTGTAAGTTGTTCTTGCGGGATCCCTTCACCGGTATCAAGTATTTTTATAATAAGCCATGGGCCATCTTCACGGTTTTCTCTACCGCAATCTAAGGTGACACTACCGTGCTGGGTAAATTTAACCGCATTATTAATTAAGTTCCATACCACTTGGCGTAAACGAGTGGGGTCAAGTAGAGCATATATATCGAGTGTTCCAGAGCGTTTTACTTCAAAAGAAAGCTCTTTTTGCTCCGCAATGAGGCCTGCAAAGTTAACCACGTCATTAATAAAGTCAGAAACATTAATTTCGTTGGCAGCAATATCTAATTGCTCACGATCTATCTTATCTAAATCTATAATATCGTTAAATATATTACCCAATGTCTCTGCACTTGAAAACACCGTATTACACCAACTACGCTGCTGTTTATTAAGTTCAGTATCCAATAGCATCCGAGTTAAGCCAACGATACCGTTGAGCGGAGTGCGTAATTCATGGCTCAAGGTGGCAATAAATTTCCCTTTATCTTTATAAGCAGTCTCCAGTGCCTGCGCGGCTTCTTTACGGCTGGTAATGTCACGGCCAAAGGCTAGCAAACCAATGTAATCGCCCTGCTCATTTATGAAGGGAAGCTTTCTCAGTTCAAACCATCTTATTTCACCATTTACAGAATATTCTACATCGATAGTTAAACCTTGATGAGTGCGTTCAACCTGCTCATCGGTTCTTAATACTTCAGATAAAAAGTGGCTTGGAAATATCTCTTCTGCGGCTTTGCCAATTAATTCTCCACTGGTTTTGCCCATCACCTCTTCAAACATTTTATTACAACCGGCAAACACCCCATTGTTATCACGGTAATAAAATAAATCTGGTGAGGAGTCTACAATAGAGCGCAGTAACATACCTTGTTGTGCGAGCTCTTGTTGCGTTTTTTTACGCTCTGCAATTTCACGCCTGAGCTCTTCTATTGCCCTATGCTTGGCATGGAAGGCCATTTTACGTTCGTCAATTTCAATGTTTAAACGATTAATATTGTCTTTGAGAGTTTGATTTAAAAGCTTTTCTTGTTTTGTGGCACTATCTAAATAGGCATAAGAGGCATCAAGTTGCCGAATAGAGTTTAGCAGTACGCTAATCACCAAAGGAGAAACAACTGAAGTAAAAAATACTATAGCTAATATATCAACTAAGTTCACTTCTCCAATAGCAACATAGTAAAACATACTCGATAAAACCATCGATACCGTCAGTAATAATGCATAGCAAATAGCTGCAGTTTTAAACTCACCAAAACGAGTTATTGAACTGGAAAGTACTCGAACCCACGGGTTCAAAGAAGAATCTGTCATATATCAGTGTTTCTCTTGGCTAAATGCTTAGTTTTTATAAGTAAGTATGATTAAAAGCTAATTTTAGCATTTTCTATCAGCTATTTTCATGTTGTGCGATAAAAACAGTAAAATTTCATGTTTGCTGTTATTTGCTGCATTTCAGCAATTCTTTATTTAGTGTAAAATGTGATGTTTTAAATATTGCAAATAACGAGTAACGTATCATGCAAACGACTATGCCAGATATTGCTAACACAGCTGCAGCATTACAAACAGGTAAATTAGACTGGGTAGGAATGGGCGATATAGAGCTGCCTTTTATTTTTGAATCTCTTGATTTAGCTCCGGTTACTGTTAATGCAAAAGCTCGCGCTTTTGTTAATTTACACCAAGAAGATGCCAAAGGCATCCACATGTCGCGTCTGTTTTTAGCACTTGATCACCTCTCAACGGAGCAGCAGGTCAACCCGCACACCTTAGCACAAGCATTAGATACCTTTATCACCAGCCATGAAGGCTTAAGCGATAAAGCACAAATCGAATTTAAATTTGAATTACCGCTGCGCCGTAAATCATTACTTAGTGGCAAAGCCGGCTGGAAAAGCTACCCAGTTGTACTTACCAGTACTATAAACCAAGGTGTTATTAGTTTTGAACTCAGTGTTGATGTTACTTACTCATCAACCTGCCCCTGCTCTGCAGCCCTTGCTCGTCAACTTATCCAAAATGCGTTTAGCGAAAAGTTTGCTCAAGAAACACTAACTCAATCAGAGGTTTTAGAGTGGCTTGGAACAACTCAAGGCATTGTAGCAACCCCGCATTCACAGCGTTCTATTGCTAATGTTAAAGTAAAGCTAGATCAAAACATTCAAGAGTTTGATGTAGTTAATTTAATAAACTTACTAGAAGATGAGCTTAAAACACCAGTACAAGCCGCGGTAAAACGTGAAGACGAACAAGAGTTTGCTCGTTTAAATGGTCAAAACTTAATGTTTTGTGAAGACGCAGCACGAAAAATTAAAACTACCTTAGAAGCAAAACAGTTTAGCGACTATTTTTTACAAATTAACCACTATGAATCTCTGCATGCGCATGATGCCGTTGCGATTGCAGTAAAAGGTATAGAGGGCGGATACACAGCACTATAAACACCGACGGTAACTAAAATAACCATAACAACTATTTGGGCACATAAATTGCTTTAGAAAAGCAGTGTCAATTTGTTGTTATGGAGTTACCGTATGGAATTCGCTTTATTATTAATATTAGTGCTAGTTGTTGGGGCATCTGTAGTTGCGTCAAAATTTAGTGATGACGGCGGAAACCCTTATCCTTTTACTCGTAAGCAAAGTGTATTTACCCAAGTAGAAGGGGCGTTTCTGAATTTATTAGAACGCGCTGTTGGCGACCAATATAAAATTGTTAGTCGCGTTAAACTAATAGATGTGATTGACTGTAAACAAGGTCTATCTGTCAAATCTAAACGTGCGGCATTAGCTAAAGCAAAAAATAAACAGCTCGACTTTGTGTTAGTCGACAAAGAAAAAATGACCATAGTGGCTGCGGTTGACTTAGTTAATAATGCCAACAAAGATGGTCACAAAGCACAGCGTGATTGGTTTGTTAACGGTGCATTAGAAGCCGCTGGCATTCCACATATTCGTATGAAAGTAAAGTCAGGCTACCGCCCAAGTGAAGTTCGCGATGCCATTATGTTTAAATTAGGCAAGCCTGCTAAATCACAACCTGCACGCCCGACTCGTACTAGAGTCCATAAGCCTGCGGTATTATCACCTTCTCAAGCAAAAGCACATTCAACCGCCCTTGCTGAAATATAACTACTGAGTTAAAGCAATCTATTAAAGCGAGCATTTTAAATGACTCGCTTTTTTGTTTTTTATAGCAGACTTCACGTATAATCAGGCTATTCAAACTTAGGAATTTAACACTATGAATGTTGGTATTATTGGCGCCATGGAGCCAGAAGTTAAAATTTTGCGCGAAGCGATGCAAAATCCACAGGTTTTAACCAAAGCAGGCTTTACGTTTTATACTGGTGAGCTTGCTGGTAATACTGTTACTTTAGTGCAATCAGGCATTGGTAAAGTTGCTTCAACTATTGCAACCACTTTACTTATCGATAACTTTAAGCCTGATTGTGTTATTAACACAGGCTCTGCCGGTGGTTTCGACCCTTCGCTTAACGTTGGCGATGTAGTGATTTCATCAGAAGTTCGTCATCACGATGTAGATGTAACAGCGTTTGGTTACGAAATTGGCCAAGTACCACAAATGCCTGCAGGCTTTACAGCACACCCTAAGCTAGTAGAAGCCGCTGAGCAAACAATTGCACAAATCAGCGAAGTAAAAACGCTTGTTGGTTTAATTTGTACTGGTGACTCATTTATGTGTGACCCTGTTCGTATTGAAAAAACACGCAATGACTTCCCTACAATGCTAGCAGTAGAAATGGAAGGTGCGTCAATTGCACAAACGTGTTTTGCACTTAACACACCATTTGTTGTTATTCGCTCAATGTCTGATATTGCCGGCAAAGAGTCACCGCAATCATTTGAAGAGTACTTAGAAACAGCCTCTATTAATTCATCAAAAATGGTTGTGGCATTACTAGAAAAGTTAACGGCGGTTACGCTGTAAATGCTCAATAATATTGTTCAAAATCATTTGGACTTTATTGTATTTATTTGTGCGCTCCTAGCTGAGCGCTTTTTACCTTTAGTTAGCTGGTATCACCCTAACCATATACTTTCTGCAATTTTTAACGCAATTGGCCAGCGTGTTTATAAAAAAACAGACAGCAAACAATATCATTATTTTGCCGCTTCATTAGCAAGCACACTTGTTCTAACTGTGATTATGATTATTGTGGTTTTGCTGCTGGAGTTTGCCTTTTACCCTGAACTACTATCCGGTCTTATTTTATACTTATGCCTAGAAAGCAGTAGCATAAATAAAAAAGCGATACGTATTGCGAAATTGACCAAAAAAAATCAAAAATCAACTGCTCGAGAATTATTAAAACCACTAGTAGCCCGTGAAGTTAAGGCACTTTCAAACCCAGGGATTATTAAAGCGGTTATGGAAAGTGTCATACTAAGAATGGCCCGTCATTATTTTGTAGTTATTTTCATTTTTTTACTATTGGGCCCCATTGCTACTCTCGCCTACCGCTTGCTTACCTTAGTCCAACAAGCGTGGCGCACTGATATAGCTCCCGACAGTTCTTTTTTGACGCCGCTTAAACTGATTCTTTTTATTATTGAATACATTCCCATTCGGTTACTCGCGCTGACAATAGCTTCACTTAAAGCCAGTAAAAAAAGCATGCATTATATTAAGCATTATGGCCGACATTTTTATCAAAAAAATACAGGTTGGTTATTAAGTGTGTGCTCTGCATCTTTAGGTGTGCAACTTGGTGGGCCTGCTATTTATATTGAGCAGCGTTTCAATAAAATGCGGGTCGGTGTAGAACGCTTGCCAAGTGCTGATGATGTGCCAAAGCTACTCAATACCCTAAATCAAGCCCGTTTTTTTTGGCTACTAATTATTATTAGCGTTGAAATTATTAGGGCTGTTCTAACTTTTTGATCAGTTATAAAAAAACCAGCCGAAGCTGGTTTTTATAATCTCTGAAGCTTTAGGCTACAGTAATATTTGCAAACTTACGTTTACCTACTTGGTAAATAGCGGTTGTTCCTTTTGCTACTTCCAATTTGGTATCGGTAATTTTTTCTTCGCCATTAAGCTTTACTGCGCCTTGTTTGATCATACGCATGGCCTCTGAAGTACTCGCCACTAAGCCAGCTTCTTTTAGTAAGTTAGCAATTAAAATAGTGTCTTCATCAATATTAACTGTCAGCTCTGGAATTTCATCAGGTAGTGCTTTTTTCTGAAAGCGCTGAATAAAGTCATCATGAGCAGCTTGCGCATCGGCTTCACTGTGAAAACGTGCAATTAACTCTTTCGCTAATTCAATCTTAATATCGCGCGGGTTAGTGCCTTGCTCTACACGCTGTTTTTGCGCTGCAATTTGCTCAATAGAAAGGCTACTTAGCAAGTCATAGTAACGCCACATTAGTACATCACTAATTGACATGATTTTACCAAACATGTCGCTAGGCGTATCAGTAATACCTATGTAGTTTCCTAGTGACTTTGACATTTTCTGAACGCCATCAGTCCCTTCAAGTAAAGGCATCATTAGTACGGTTTGTGGTTTTTGACCTTCATCTTTTTGCAGCTCACGACCCATTAATAGGTTAAAGCGTTGATCAGTTCCACCTAGCTCAACATCAGACTCAAGTGCGACTGAATCCCAGCCCTGCACTAGTGGGTATAAAAACTCATGGATTGCGATAGATTGACCGCCAGCATAGCGCTTTTTAAAGTCATCACGCTCAAGCATGCGTGCCACAGTTTGGCGAGCTGCTAATTTTATCATTCCAGCCGCGCCCAATGTCTCCATCCAGGTAGAGTTAAAAGCGACGGTTGTTTTAGCTGGGTCTAAAATTTTGAAAACCTGTTCTTTATAGGTTTCAGCATTAGCAAGCACATCATCACGAGTCAGTGGCTTACGGGTAACATTTTTGCCCGTTGGATCGCCTATCATACCGGTGAAGTCACCAATTAAGAAAATAACCTCATGACCTAAATCTTGAAAGGTTTTCATTTTGTTAATTAGTACAGTGTGACCTAGGTGCAAATCTGGAGCCGTAGGATCGAAACCAGCTTTAATTTTTAGCTTTTTCCCCGACTTTAATTTTTCAACTAACTCATCTTCAATTAATATCTCTTCTGCACCGCGTTTTATCTCTGCTAGAGCGGTTTGTAAATCCACTGTGTGTTACTCCAAAAAATTCTGACAACGAAGGGGGTGTATATGCTCACGATTTATTGCTAGCGCGTTATAACAAAGCAAATAAAACTATTTAGCTAACATAACAAATTTCCACTTAATTAGAACAACTTTTTTAACTAATCGCAGCATCAACTATAATGCAGGGCGTACGTTCTAAAAAGGGATATAAACGAGCGATTAATAATACACTAGAAGTGTTTATAACAAACCAAAAAACAGTTTGTAAATTAATCACTTCTCGCAATTAAATCGTTTTAAAAGCTAATTTAACATTACGATGAAAAAGCAAAGTATCCAAGAATATAAAATAGTGCTGTTATTCAACTTTACACACAAACAGCCTGAATACCCTATGATTTTAGCTTAATTTAACGCGAGTTTAAATCTACAAAATACTAGTATTCATAGATTATTCGTTATATCCTGCAATATAATCTATTTATTATCTTGACAGCAGAAAAAGGCACGTTATGGTCCACGTGGTTAACACGCTCCCCAAAAAACACAAAATGCTTATTTTAGGTTTGGTTTCTGCTATTGTTGCCTTAGCCTTTTTACCTTCTGAAAAAGCCACTGCATCCAAAGACAATAGCGAGAACACGCTAGAAATTGGTAAGCGTTACGAATTACAAATAAAAGTAGGTGAAAACGAAAAACTCACCGACTTAAATTCAGAGCATGCAGCGCAAAAACTTCCAGAATATGATTTTGTCGATCACCTTGTTAAAAATGGTGACAATTTAGCGAACATTTTTAAGCGCGCTGGTTTTTCTGCGCAAACGCTTTACAAACTGGTTAACACAAATGCTGAAACACGCAAGCTTACCAAAATTCATCCAGGTGAAACACTAAGCTTTGCTACTGCAAAAGATGGTTCGTTGGCTCAGTTACGTTACGTTATATCTAAAACAGATACCTTATATGTCACCCTTAATGACGAAGGCCAATACGATACTTCAATTGACAGCAAAGAAATAGAAACACTTAGCAAAACCGCCGGTGGGGAAATTTCTAGCAGTTTTTGGACGTCAGCGATCGCTGCAGGTTTAAGTGAACGCCAAATCATGAACTTTGCCGATATATTTGGTTGGGACGTGGATTTTGCAAATGACATCCGTAAAGGTGATGAATTTGGCTTAATATATGAATCTCATTTTGTTGACGGTGAATTTATTGGCACCGGTAAGATTATTGCCGCAGAATTTATAAACCAAGGCGAACGTTACACAGCAATTCGACACACAGACGGTAATTTTTATACCCCTGAAGGGCGTAGTATGAAAAAAGCCTTCTTACGTGCACCGGTTAACTTTAAATATATTAGCTCAAGCTTTAATCCTCGCCGCTTACACCCTGTTACAGGACAAGTAAAAGCACACCGAGGTATTGACTACGCTGCGCGTACAGGCACGCCTGTTGTATCATCAGGTAATGGTAAAGTTATTAAAGCGGGCTACAGTAAATATAACGGTAATTACGTATTTATAAGCCACGGTACACAATACGTTACTAAGTACTTACACCTTAACAAACGCCTAGTTAGAACAGGGCAAAAAATCAAACAAGGTGAGAAAATTGGTACTGTAGGCTCAACAGGTCGAGTAACTGGGGCACATTTACATTATGAGTTTTTAGTTAACGGTGTTCATCGTAATCCCAAAACTGTGAAACTACCTAAATCTGAGCCATTACCACGCTCAGAGCTTGCTAAGTTTAAGCCTATTGCTGATAACTTTATTGCGCAACTTGAGCGTAACCGAGAACTTCAGTTGGCACTTAAATAAAGAGTTTAATAATTAAATAAAAAAGCCTTTGCAGGGATAACCCGCAAAGGCTTTTTTGTATGTCATGAGTATACCAACCAGCATAGATATTTGAATAGTTTCACGAATTACCCATTGTATCTAAGCTGCTTGGTGCTAGATTTCAGAGTTAATTTACGAGTACATAAATAAGCTGCACAACCAAAGAGATCATCACCAGTGGCCAAATATACTTACTATATTTAGTAGCGCTCTCAAGCCCCATTTTACTTTGGTATTTTTCCAGTAACGGAATAATGATCACCAAAGCAATGACTAAGCTAATTATAATAACAAATATGTTCATATCATCACCCTACACTAGGTTATGGTAAAGCGCAGCCTTTCGCGCTGATATATAGCTCATACCAATGCTCACGACTTAAGTTAACATTAACCGCATCACAGGATGCTTTTATTCGCTCTATGTTAGTAGTGCCAATAATTGGTTGAATTGATGCTGGGTGGCGCAGCATCCATGCTAATACGATAGCTTCTGCTGTTGTACCATAAAGTATGGCAAGCTTACTGACTAAAATACTGGTATTAATATCTGCAGGCGAGGCCTTTGATAAATCACCACCAGAGTATAAGCCTTGGCATAAACTGCCCCAACTTTGAATCTGAATTTCATGCTCACGGCAATATTCAATATTGCCTGGGGTAAAGTTAATATCCTTGCCATCGGCATTACCCACATAAACGCCTTCATCAACCCATTGATGTTTTTGTAAACTCGCTTCGATTTGATTGGCCACAATCGGCATATCTAAAGCGCGTTGCAAAAACCGTATTTGATATTGCGACATATTAGACACCGCAAAATGACGCACTTTGCCACTTTCTTTTAAACAACTAAATACTTGTGCAACTTCCTCTACTTCCATTAAAGGATCAGGACGATGCAACATAAGTATATCTAAATATTCAGTATTTAATCGTTTTAATGAGCCTTCTACCGAGCGCTCAATCCAATCAGCTGAAAAGTCATAACGTTGTGGGTTTTGATCATCAGCAAAGCGAATACCACACTTAGACTGAATATACATTTGCTCTCTAAGTTCTGGTCGCTCAGCCAAAGCTTGACCAAAAACATGTTCGGCTTTGCCTAAGGTATAAATATCAGCATGATCGAAAAAATTAATTCCGCCTTCAATGGCGGCATCTATGCATGAATGAGTTTGTTGTAAATGCGCACTGGTAATCGCATCTTTATTCCATGCGCCTCCCAAACCCATACAGCCAAAAACAAGTTTGCTTACATTCGGGAGATATTTTGCCAGCGGAGTGTGTAACATTTTGACAGCCCTTTAAAAAATGAAGAGTGATTACTTTAAACAAAAAACCCTATACAAGAAACCGCTTAAGTCAAAACAGTGAATTTTATGCAAAAAAAAGCGCAGTAAACTGCGCTAATAGGTTGAGTCTAAATTATATTTAACCCACAAGAGCTAGTAAAATACCTGCCGCAACAGCACTACCAAGCACCCCTGCAACATTAGGCCCCATGGCATGCATTAATAAGAAGTTATGCGGGTTATTTTCAAGCCCAACCTTATTAACAACACGTGCTGCCATAGGCACAGCGGATACACCCGCAGCACCAATTAATGGGTTTATGGGGGTTTTTGATATCTTATTTAAGCCTTTAGCCATAAATACACCTGAGGCTGTACCAATAGCAAACGCCAGTGCACCCAGTACCAAAATACCAATAGTTTCTACTGTTAAGAACTGCTCGGCAGCAAGCTTAGAGCCCACTGCAAGTCCTAGAAATATGGTGGTGATATTAATGATTTCGTTTTGCGCACTGTTGCTGAGCCTATCAACTACACCCGACTCACGCATTAAGTTACCTAAACAGAACATACCAACCAGCGGAATTGCCGCAGGTAAGAATATAGCAGTTAAGGTAAGCACCATCAGTGGGAAAATAATTTTTTCCTTTTTAGATACTTTACGCAGTTCTGGCATTTGAATTTTACGTTCTTCAGGCGTTGTAAACGCACGCATAATAGGTGGCTGAATAATAGGAACCAACGCCATGTACGAGTACGCAGCCACCGCTATAGCGCCCAGTAAATCAGGGGCCAGCTTTGACGCTAAAAAGATAGCGGTTGGCCCATCTGCACCACCAATAATCGCAATTGCAGAAGCATCTTGTAAGCTAAATTCAAATCCCGGAATAAAGTTAAGTAAAATAGCGCCAAATAACGTCGCAAAAATACCAAACTGCGCTGCCGCACCTAATAGCAACATACGCGGGTTGGCAATTAAGGCACTAAAATCAGTTAAGGCCCCCACTCCCATAAATATTAATAGCGGAAAAATACCGGTATCAATACCAACATAATAAACATAGTAAAGTAAGCCACCTGGATCTGATAAACCAGCTACTGGAATATTAGTTAAAATAGCTCCGAAACCAATGGGCAGTAGCAATAACGGCTCAAAGTTTTTGGCAATTGCTAAAAATAATAGCAAACAACCAACGGCAATCATGATCAGCCCAGGAAATGTAAAGTTAGCAATGCCTGTGGCATGCCAGAGGTTTAAAATACCATCCATCCTCTATTTACTCCTTAAGCTAGTGCAATCATTGCATCGCCGGTTGACACTGAATCGCCCTCAGAAACAAGCACCTCAGCAATCGTACCGGTATGCATAGCGCGTACTTCGGTTTCCATTTTCATGGCTTCCATAATAATTACCACATCACCTTCATTGACTACCTGACCGGGTTTTACTTTAATTTTAAAAATATTACCGGCCAGTGGTGCATTTAGAGTTTCACCCGAGGCAACCGATGCTGACTGTGGAATATGCTCTGAGTCTTTTAACGTCACCTCTTTAAGCTCACCACCTTGAGCAACCACGACATCGTATACTTTACCGTCTACTTTAACGCTGTATTGCTCTGCCTTAACGCTTTTATTGTTTGCCGCTGATTTTTCAGGTGCTTTATTGGCGTTATCATCAGCGCTAGGAACAGGCTCAAATGCATCAGGATTGTTACGGTTTTTAATAAATTTCAAACCAATCTGTGGAAATAATGCATAGGTAAGCACATCATCAATTTGCTCATTGGCTAAAGTTAGCCCTTGCTCCTGCGCAAGCTTGCTTAACTCAGCTTCTAAAGTTTCAAGTTCAGGTTTAATAATATCTGCAGGGCGACAGGTAATTGCTTCACTGCCATCAAGTACGCGCTCTTGAAGCTCTTTATTCATTGGTGCAGGTGTTGAACCATACTCACCTTTTAATACGCCAGCAGTTTCTTTAGTAATGGTTTTATAACGCTCACCTGTGAGTACATTTAATACCGCTTGAGTACCAACAATTTGTGAGGTAGGTGTAACGAGTGGAATAAAGCCTAAATCTTCACGTACTCGTGGAATTTCAAGTAGCACTTCATTTAGTTTATCAGCAGCACCTTGCTCTTTAAGCTGGTTTTCCATGTTAGTTAACATGCCACCTGGCACTTGAGCTAATAAAATACGACCATCGACACCTTTTAAACTACCTTCAAATGCAGCGTACTTTTTACGCACGTCTCTAAAGTAAGCGGCAATTTCTTCTAGGTGGTTTAAATCAAGCCCGGTATCACGCTCGGTCCCTTCCACAATTGCAGCAATTGTTTCAGTTGCTGAATGGCCATAAGTCATGCTCATAGACGATACAGCTGTGTCGAGCATATCAATGCCGGCATCAATCGCTTTTTGATAAGTAGCGGTGCTTAAACCCGTTGTTGCATGGCATTGCATAGCAATAGGTATGGAAACCGTTTCTTTTAACGCTTTAATGAGTTCTTCTGCATCGTAAGGCTTAAGCAATCCCGCCATATCTTTAATACAAATTGAATGACAACCTAATTCTTCAAGCTGCTTAGCAAGTGTTAACCACATATCTAATGTATGTACAGGGCTTACTGTGTACGAAATTGTACCTTGCGCATGTGCCCCTACTTTAACCGCCGCTTTTATGGCAGTTTCCAAATTACGTACATCATTCATGGCATCAAAAATACGAAATACGTCTACGCCATTTTTGTGAGCACGCTCAACAAACTTCTCAACCACATCATCAGCATAATGGCGATATCCCAATAAGTTCTGACCACGAAGTAGCATTTGCTGTGGTGTATTTGGCATCGCTTTTTTAAGCGCGCGAATACGCTCCCATGGATCTTCACCTAAATAACGAATACATGAATCAAAGGTAGCTCCACCCCAAGATTCTATAGACCAATAACCTGCGTCATCAATTTTTTTTGCAATAGGTAACATGTCGTCTAATCGCATGCGGGTAGCTAAGAGCGACTGATGTGCGTCACGAAGTACGAGTTCTGTTATTTTTAATTTAGCCATTGGTATGCTCCTCTAATTATTATTTATTTTGTACTGAGCAATGGCAGCACTAATTGCAGCGATGTGCTCATTTGGCACACCTTGAGATTTAAAAGATGGTGTTCTCTGTGATGCTGCTAGTTCTGGCTGAGAAAACTTGCTAGCCAGCTTAGACATGAGTGTCACTGCACCAATCAATAAAGAAAGAAATACAAACACACCCACCATGCCTGTTAGCATTAAATTGCCTGCAGTTGTGAGTAAAGCCCCTATATCCATAATTCTCCCCTGTTTAAAACCAAACACATAAAAAATCGGTTTATTTAAATAACTATTCACCAATAGTAACAAAAACTATTATTTTGTCTACAAGTTGTAAATTGGTAAAACCAATTAATCTAAAAGTAACATATCACCAATAAGGTTAACACCATCTAAAATAGCTTATTTAACCCAGATATATAGATGCTAAAAATGTTCGTTATAAACAAAGAATATATAAAAACATTAATACTTTGTAAAAACACATATAAAACAAACCTATTGTACTAACCCACTAATAACCTTCAAAACAAATGTTAATTGGTCTTACCAAAGAAAAGAGCAGCAACAACTATTTATTATCTCATCAGAGACAACTGTGAATAAGTTACCGATAAGATCGTAAAAATTACCAACTCAATATAAAGCCAATCGCGAAAAACAGAAATAAGCCATTGATTTAAAACAAAATAAAATGCTGGCACATTACTCGCTTATATAAAAACAACACTTTAACACTTAGATAAATCAAGGAGATGACAATGTTACGCTGGACAATTACATTTTTGGTGATCGCACTAATCGCAGCCGTTTTAGGATTTGGTGGTATTGCAGGAGCCGCAGCAGGAATTGCTAAGATCATATTTTTTATCTTTTTAGTTTTACTGGTTATTTCACTTGTCTCTGGCGCTTTACGTGGTAAAAGCCCCAGGTAGATAAGAAACAACGAACTCTCTTTTTAAATTTATATACAAGGAATTACATTATGAAATCATCAACACTTAAAGCAGCAGCTATTGGTCTATTCGCAAGTGCATTTATTATGGGTTGTGAAGACAATCATGCAGAAGAAGCCGGTGAGCGTATTGACGAAGCCGTGACAGATGTTCAAAACAAGGTAGAAGATACCTGTGAAGAAGTAAAAGAAGGCGTTAATGCCGAAGAGACAAATTGCTAATATTATTTATTTAGCTAAGAAACGACCTACGGGTCGTTTTTTTATGCCTAAAATATAAATAGTTTCTAGTCATTTCCCCTTTTAAGCTTCGCATTAAGCTAAAATAATAAAAAATAGCTTTTAAGTGCAAACACATGGTCTTTACAACAACTTATAAACTCGATAAACCTTATTTTTATGAATGCTTCGACCAATCGCTGCCTTATAGTAAGCGTGCACAACCTAAATACTTTTTATTGGCGCTACTTGTGGTTTTAGGGTTATTTGGCATTTATGGTTTAGGCGATCATTACCTTGGTACATTCTTGCTTATGCTAGCTTTACTTGAGTGCATTGCTTTTTATTATTGCCGCCCTTGGTGGGTAACAAGGCAAATGCTTAGCAGAGCGTCAGGCTCTGAAGTAACCCTTACCTTCGACGAGGACGGAATAAAATCAACCAATCATTACAAAAATTACCAGTTAGCTTGGCACGACATTAATGAAGTAATTACTACAGATTGCGGCCTATTGTTAAAAAGTAAAAGCGGTATGCAGTACATTTCCAAGGCAATACTCAACGAAGAAACCATTGATTTTATTAACAAAAAAGCCACTCAGTGAGTGGCTTTTATAAATGTCATAGTTTTTAACTAACACATTTTATATTATCTTGATTAAGCATTGCCCGGATTAGGGTTAGACTTTTCAGCTTGTATGCGCATGTAAATTTCTTCACGATGAACTGATACGTCTTTAGGTGCGTTAACACCGATACGAACTTGATTTCCTTTAACACCCAGAACAGTAACGGTTACTTCGTCACCAATCATAAGGGTCTCGCCTACTCTACGAGTTAGTATTAGCATTCTCTTGCTCCCATGTTCCAATAAAATTATAAGATTCCGCAACACATTTTAATTAAAATTAGACTAAAAAGTAAGTAAAAACTCTCAATCTATTCATTTTCTGTTAAAAATGTCTTATGTAATGCACGAACAGCCAGTTCAAGGTATTTCTCATCTATTAAAACTGAAATTTTTATCTCTGAGGTTGAAACAAACATCACATCAATGTTCTCTTGTGCTAACGAATCAAAAAATAAACTCGCTACCCCAGAATGAGATTTCATCCCCATACCCACAGCTGACACTTTCGCCACATTAGTTAATCCGTCAATTGCCTGTGCGTCAAATTGCTGTTGCTCAGCCGCTAACAAATCAAGTGCGTTTAAATAATCATTTAAATGCACAGTAAAAGCATAGTCGACTTTTTCAACTTTATGATTAATTTGATTAATCATATCTATTTCGATGCCATTATCTGCAAAAAGTTTCAAAATTTTTGCAAGCGCTTTTGTGCCTTGCGGTACTCCATGTACCTTAATCAAACACTCGTCTCGATTAAATGCAATACCCGACACAACGTTACTCGCCACATCGTTCTCCTCAAAACTAATTAATGTACCTTCATCAGGTTTAAAGCTAGATAACACTCTTAATGGTACATTGTGCTTACCAGCCGACTCTACAGAGCGAATATGTAGCACTTTAGCACCTAAACTAGCCAGCTCAAGCATTTCGGCAAAGGTTACATGGCTTAAACGTCGTGCATTAGGTTCAATACGAGGATCTGTTGTATATACGCCATCAACATCAGTATAGATCTGACATTCATCCGCTTTTATTGCACCCGCTATTTCAACTGCAGAGGTATCGGTGCCACCACGCCCAAGCGTAGTCACGTTACCCTCAATATCGCGCCCCTGAAAGCCGGCAATAATAGCAATACGGTTATGTTCAAGTTCATGTTTTAAACGCGTTGCAGCCACGTCTTCTACACGGGCTTTACCGAACATGTTATCGGTTAATATATTCACCTGATCGGCTAACAAGCTTACCGCAGAATGGCCGCGTTTAATAATCGCCATCGCTAATAAAGCTATAGAGACTTGTTCACCGGTACTGAGTAATACATCGAGTTCACGACTACTCGGGCGAGAGTCGATTTGTTTGGCAAGATTAATTAAGCGATTGGTTTCTCCCGACATTGCCGAAAGCACCACCACCACTTGGTGGCCTTGTTGCTTAGTTTTAACAACAAGGTCGGCGACCGCTTCAATACGCTCTATTGAGCCTACCGAAGTGCCGCCAAATTTTTGAACTATAAGTGCCACTTAAGCTTAAGTACGCTCAGTTAACCAAGCTGTTACACTATCAAGTGCTGCAGTTAAGTTTTGTGGCTCAGAACCACCTGCTTGCGCCATATCTGGACGACCGCCGCCTTTACCACCTACTTGGCCTGCCATGTGGTTAACTAACTCACCCGCTTTTACTTTACCGGTTAAGTCTTTAGTTACACCCGCAATTAGGCTTACTTTATCACCGCTGGCAACACCTAAAGCAATAACGCCTGAGCCAATCTTATTTTTAAGGTCATCAACCATGCCACGAAGCGCTTTTGATTCAGTTCCTTCAACGTTGGCAACTAACAATTTAACCCCATTAATTTCAACCACTGAATCAAGTAATGATGCACCTGCCGCACTGGCTAGTTTATCGTTAAGTTGGGCAACTTGCTTTTCAAGTCCTTTCGACTTTTCAAGTAAGGCAGTTACTTTTTCAAGTACTGACGCACTGTCACCTTTTACAAGCGCGGCAACATCTGCTAATTGCTGTTCTTGTTCATTAACATACGCGATTGCTTCTGCACCGGTTACCGCTTCAATACGACGAACACCGGCAGCAATACCGCTTTCAGATACAATTTTGAATAAACCAATGTCACCTGCACGCTCTACGTGTGTACCACCACAAAGCTCAATTGAGTAATCACCTATGGTTACTACACGTACTTCGTCATCGTACTTTTCGCCAAACAATGCCATAGCACCTTTTGCTTTAGCATCATCAATTGCCATTAGCTCAGTGTTAAGTGCAAAGTTACGACGAATTTCGTCATTTACTACACGTTCAATTTCGCGCAGTTCTTGTTTGGTCACTGCTTCAAAATGTGAGAAGTCAAAACGCAGGCGATCTGGCTGCACAAGTGAGCCTTTTTGCGATACGTGCTCACCTAAAAGCTGACGCAATGCTTCATGTAAAATGTGCGTAGCTGTGTGATTTTTCTTAATGCTTTCACGACGCGCATCGTCAATAGTCGCATCCACTTTATCGTTAACGCCAATACGCCCTTGAACTGTTCCATGATGAGAAAAAGCATTACCCAATTTAGTGGTATTTGTTACATTAAACTCACCACCGGCAACAGTAATTGTACCGCTATCACCAATTTGGCCGCCTGATTCAGCGTAAAACGGAGTACGGTCTAAAACAATAATACCTTGCTGACCATCTTCTAATAACGATACCGATTCGCCACCGGCAAAAATTTCTACCACAGTGCCACGGTAATGATTACTATCGTAGCCTTTAAAATCAGTATGCTTGTCTGATTTTAATTGCTCGTTATAATCTGCACCAAATTTGCCCGCTTGCTGTGCTGTTTTACGTTGCACTGCCATACATGCTTCAAAACCTTGATGGTCAATGGTCATTTGGCGCTCACGCGCTACATCGGCTGTTAAATCGGCAGGGAAACCATAGGTATCGTAAAGTTTAAATACTAAGTCACCTGGGATCACATCCCCGGTTAAATCACTCAAGCTTTCTTCTAAAATAGCTAAACCACGCTCAAGCGTTTTACCAAACTGCTCTTCTTCAATACGCAGTACTTTTTCAATAATTTCTTGTTGCTTAGCAAGCTCTGGGTACGCTTGACCCATTTGCTCAATAAGTGCAGAAACCAATTTATAGAAAAACGCGCCTTTAGCACCTAACTTATTACCGTGACGTACTGCACGACGAATAATACGACGCAATACATAACCACGGCCTTCATTTGATGGCATAACCCCATCTGAAATTAAAAACGCACACGAACGAATATGATCCGCCACCACGCGAAGCGATTTATCATCCATATCTTGTGCATTGGTAACGCTTGCAGCGGCGGCAATTAAGCCTTGGAATAAATCGATTTCGTAGTTTGAATGCACACCTTGTAAAATAGCTGAAATACGCTCAAGGCCCATACCAGTATCAACAGATTGCTTAGGAAGTGGCAACATAGTCCCGTCGCTTTGACGGTTGTATTGCATAAATACTAAGTTCCAAATTTCAATGAAACGGTCGCCATCTTCTTCAGGAGTGCCCGGAGGACCACCCCAAATGTGCTCACCGTGATCATAAAATATTTCAGAACATGGACCACAAGGGCCGGTATCACCCATAGACCAAAAATTATCGCTCGTTGCAATACGAATAATACGATCTTCAGGTAAACCTATATCGTTAGCCCAGTAGCCAAAGGCTTCTTCGTCATCATGGTAAATGGTCACTAACAGCTTTTCTTTTGGTAGTTTTACAACCTCAGTTAAAAACTCCCACGCAAATTTAATTGCATCTTGCTTAAAGTAATCACCAAAGCTGAAATTACCTAGCATTTCGAAAAAGGTATGGTGACGTGCTGTGTAACCAACATTTTCTAAATCGTTGTGTTTACCACCAGCACGCACACAACGCTGAGAGCTAGTTGCGCGTGTATAAGGGCGGCTTTCGGCGCCTAAAAATACATCTTTAAATTGCACCATACCGGCATTATTAAATAACAACGTGGCATCGTTACCCGGTATAAGCGAACTAGAAGGAACAACTTGGTGTTGTTTGCTGGCAAAGAAGTCTAAAAACTGTTGCCTAATTTGTGCGGTAGTCATGTGCTGCATGTGAAAGTCTCACCTGTATTTACTGTGCTTGCATTGCAAAATTTATTTGATCATAGCTAAAACCTCGATACATTAAGTAGCGCACGCGCTTAGCTTTTTCTTTGTACTCGAGGTCTGCCGGTGTCGTTGAATATTTTTTGTTGTACGCTTCCTGCGCGAGCTCAAACCAATCTATTTCCAGCTCATCAACCACTGTTTCAAGCAGTGCTCTATCAATCCCTTTACTCATGGCCTCACTTTGAATTCGCTTTAAGCCATGGCATTTAAATATGTGTTTTCTGACAAACCCTTCACAGTAACGCTGCTCGTTAATAAAATTGTGCTTTTCACACCAATCAAGCAGGTTTTCTATGAACTCGTCGGTTGCTTCTCTTTGCTGTAACTTTTGGGTTAACTCACGGCGCGAATACTCTTGCCGACCAAGCAACCAAAGCACATAGTTTTTTAACTTTTGTTTTAACGTATCATCCATTAAGCGTCAAAGCGCCCGCTTTGCTCGCTACTTAAAGGCTTAATGTTACTGTCATCACTTGGTGGCACAACGGGCATAAAAATAGCCTGATAAGATACAAAGAAACTAATGTAGCAAATTGGCATTAAAATCAACAGCGGTAGTAGCGATAAGAACATCGACACCACCATTAATAATGCGCAAATAATACCATAAACACTTAATGGTAAAATATTATAATAAAACACCATAAACGAACTTTTTAAGGCATTTAAAATACGTTGCTCTTTATTAAAATAAACCAGCGGTACTGCGTAGGCAAACGAAGTAAAGTAAATTGAGAGCGCAATTAAAAACAATGCCACGTTTGCAAGCGAAATACTCTCAAGCATTTGGCTAACGGCGGTGTTTGGATCTAGGTCTGGCTGTGTCATAACCGCCATTGCATCAGCAAATAACCCATTGGCAAGCAGAGCAATTAAAATACCGGCCCCCATTTGATAAAGCGCTAAGCGAAATAAGCCTAACCGATTTCCTTTGGCTGAAAAGGGCTTCAAAATGTCGGCTAACATAATTTTTCCGCCCTGCTGCTTGGTAAGCACGGCTTGATAAAAACCAGCGGTTAAAAATGGTGTAGCCAATGCTGCAGCTATTTGTAATACCGGCAAAAATAACGACAACAAGCCAACAATGCCAATAAACAAATGCATAAAAATAAAAGTTAATGGCTGAGTTTTAAAAATTAGCCAACCCGCTTTAAACCATTTTAATGCCGCATCCGCTTTAAAAATTCGTAATTGTGTAGACATACTTGCTCTTAATTAAAACAAAACACGCCGAGTATAACTCGGCGCTGGTTGGTATTACATAGGTGGCGGCGATAAATGCCGTTAATATTAGGGTCTGCTGCCCTTTACGGATTAAAATTTGTTCAAACTAGGGGCGATTTAATCGCGGCGCGAGGTTTGTAACCTAGTGGGCTAAGTCAAAACCGAGCAAAGCTTCCGCGTCCTGCTCACGCCCCTTACCTACATCCATGTAGGCAACAAAGAGTAAATCGCCCCTAGGCAGAACCCTTCGGGCAGCGCCTGTTTGGCATTGATGCTGCGTTATCGCCTATTTATGGGGAATAACCACACCACATAGGCTCTGCCTTGCCTAAATACCAAACAAACTGCTGCAAATTTAACCTTGAAAGGTCAACAGACCCTAAGGTTTTTTAATTTTCTTAATATCTAGCATGTGAGAGCCATGCTTAATCTTTGTCTCTAAATACGCTTTATTACCTGAAAGCCCAGCTTTAATGTGAGCATGAGTACCCACAACAGAATCAACTTCTATACCTGCATCTTTTAATGCATTGAGCTTTTTAGGGTTATTAGTCATTAATTTAACGTGCTTTAAATTAAGCGCATTGAGCATTAACACTGCATCTGAAAAGTCACGTAAGTCATCAGCAAAACCTAAATGGTTATTAGCTTCGTAAGTATTCATACCTTGTGATTGCAGTACATACGCATCAATTTTATTATATAAACCAATACCACGCCCTTCTTGGCGTAAATAAAGTAAAATACCGCCCTGCTCATGCATCATTTCAATACACTCGTTTAACTGCTCACCACAGTCACAACGTGACGAGTGAAATACATCACCAGTTAAACATTCAGAGTGCATACGAATAAGCGGAACACCTTGCTCGGTATCGGCGTTATTAAACACCATAGCAATATGCTCTTGGCCATCTTTCAAGTCAGTAAATGACACTATTTCTGCAGGGATATCACTGTTTTTGCCAACATTAAGCTGGACTCTTGCTCTTACTTGCGCCACGACAAATCCAAATATTTAAATAACTACGACACGACAATAAAGTGATAATATCACAAAACAAGATAAATACACCGTAGTACAATACTGTTTATGGCAAATATATGGCGACGACAGCTGCTGTTTTCAATATGTAAGCATAAATATATTAGTAACGTGTACTGACCTTAATTTACCTAAAACAATGACAAATACACAAAGGTTTGCTAATTTGCCACCGACAAATAATAAGGACCATTATGAAACTCAATAAACGTGTATTACTGATAGGTTTAAGTTTATCAGTACTGTGTTCCACCTCACAGGCAGAGCAAGTAACTACCTCTCAAGTAGAATTTAACAATGCTTATCAAAGTTACCTGGATGCGGTTAAAGCTGCAGACAATGTACAACAAACTGCCGAGCGAGCTTATACATTAGGTAAATCTATTTACGGTGATAATTCAGATAACACCGCAAACTTAGCTATTAACTATGCAAAATCAATTAATGGCTATGGCAAAAAATGGATTGAAAAGCGTTTTTCACTTTACCAGCAAGCCTATACTATTTCTGTTAACAACCATGGTAAAAAATCGTTAGAAACCGTTGATTCTTTAGTTGGTATGGCTAATTTTGCGCCCTCAGCTCAAAAAGCGGATTATTATTTAGATCAAGTGACTGCAATAGCAAACACGCAAAACAAACCTAAATTTTTGGCTGACATGAAATTAGAAGCGGCAACCATATTAGCCAATAAATTCGGCTACGAAAAATACCATGAAGCTAAAAACTACTTAGAAGAAGCCGATGAGTACTATCAAGCTAACTTACCTGAAAACTCGGTTGAACGAATAAAAGCTGACTTTTTAATGGCGTCGTTTGCTGAGGGTAGAAAAAGATATACTCAAGCAATTGAACGACTTAATCGCGTAGTAAAGGTATTTGATGAAAGCTTAAATTACGATCACACCGCCGAGCTTACCGCACATTCAAGATTAATTGGCTTGTATGAAAAACAAGGCAAAAGTGATGAAGCCACTAAACACTGTATCGCGATAGCTAAAATGGTGCCGTGGAAAGAAAGCCAAGAGCAAACACCACTATACCGCGTTGAACCTAAATACCCAAAAAACAAAGCGCGATTTAGCAAAGATGGCAGCGTAGTTATGGAGTTTGAAGTAAATGAATCTGGCTTTGTAAAAAATCTGCAAGTACTTAGCTCTGAGGGTGGCTTGGCCTTTGAAAAGTCGGCAGTAGAAGCATTAGAGCAATGGCGCTATGCCCCTAAGTTTGAGCATGGAAAAGCGGTTGCAGCAACTTCCAAAGTACAGCTCGACTTTAAAGTAAACCGTTAATAACATACCAAAGGCGCTTCAAGCGCCTTTTAATTTATCATTATAGCTATTTTAACTTAGCTAAAATGTTATCGCTGGCGGCCTCTATTAAATCAAGTACCTTTTCAAAGCCATCATCACCGCCATAGTAAGGATCGGGAATTGCGCTTTGTGCTTGCTCGCCATACTCTAAAAACAACGCAAGCTTGTACTGCAAATGTTCAGGGCAACGTGCGGTTAAATCCGACAGGTTTTGTTTATCGGCTGCTAAAATAAGGTCAAACTCGCTAAAATCACTACTACGCACCTTGCGCGAAAAAATACCTTTAAAACTATAACCGCGTTTTTCACCAGCCTGCATTGAGCGCCTATCTGGTTGATTACCTTCGTGATGACCAATAGTCCCTGCCGAGTCCACTAGCAGATCAATACCTAACTTTTTAGCGCGAGCTTTTAATACCGCCTCTGCGGTAGGTGAACGGCATATATTTCCCAAACACACTATTAGTACTCTTTTCACTTATGACTCCCAAGCTTTTGCAAAAAATCAGTAATAAACGTTATTTTAATGAGGCTAATAGTTTTTGCTAGCCTTCCAGTTGCTTAAGCACTAAACATACGTGTTTTTCATACGTAAGAAAAAAGCAGAAGGCCTTAGAGGGTTATGATTTTTGCAATCCCTATAACTTAAAACTGCTTTAAAATTGCATCATTGTAGTCATCAGCATTTAAGGTTAAGTTGAACTTGGCCGCAACGCTATCTAACTCGGCTTGTTTAATCGCTAAATCATCCATAGTGATGGTGTTATCGTCAAGCTGCCATAATAATCGTGAGCCCGCATAACTATATTGAATCGCCAATAATGCATCGGGGTTACCTTCTCGTCCCGCCGCTTTTAGCTTAGCCATTTTACGAGTGATTTTATTAAGCGCTTTTTTAAGCTCCCACACATACACCACCTCGGTCATAAAAGGATGTGTTCGGTATTTATTTAACAACCAGCCAATGCCAATACTCGTAACAATTACGCCTAATAAGTTCCAATGAAAATGACTACCACTTTCATCGGGAAATAATGCAATTAAGGTTTGTGAAATTGCTAAACTGCCCACAGCTAAACCTGCTGCACAGCCGACAATAACGCGATTTAAATGTTTACGATAACGTGCTTTATCTATTTGAATAAGTTGCATAGCTGCCTAAAAGTAAAAAACTAAAAAATACACAGCCCCATTGTAGCTAAACCCATCACAGAGTTAAGACTCTTTTTTAATAAAATACCCGTAGTTTTTGATTTAGCGCCTGTTTTATACTGCTTTCAACATAAAACCAACCAACGATTTTATTTGCACCCACTTATTAGGCATAGGATAGTAGGCAACAAATACGACTTAGTATAGGAACATCATGATAAAAACACTGATTGCCACAAGTTTAATATTTTCTTCTTTTAGTACTTTAGCCAATTTAAACACACCGCTAACCCCAGAAGAATTGCGAATTGAAAAAGCCAGCCAAGCGATGCCAGCCGTAATAAGCGCTTTTGCCAGCGAAGTTAATCAATTTGAGCAGCAGTTCAAGTCACTCTCAAGCTATGCACAAGCCGTAGATGCCGTTAATGACTACTCAAAACGATTATGGTTTAGTGCAAAAAAACGCATCGCTACAACGCAAAACTTAGATGATCGCGCGCTTTATTGGGCTCGCTTACAATCAAGTAAAATAATTCGTACCACAAAACCTGCATTTTCGCTGAGCACCGCGCAGCAAACAGTGTTATTAACGTTACTAGAAAACGGAAGCCGAGGTCGCACAGACCTAAGCTACTCACAAAACACCACTAAAAAGATACTACTAACTGGGTTTGACCCATTTTTACTTGATAGAAATATAAACCAAAGTAACCCATCGGGCGTAGCTGCGTTGCTTCTTGATGGCCAAGTAATAAACTATAAAGGGATTAGTGCTGAAATAAACACTGTAATGGTGCCTGTGCGATATGAAGACTTTGATCAGGGCATCATAGAGTCCTTACTTGCCCCTTATTACGCACTTAATAATGTGGATATGGTGGTTACCGTTAGTATGGGTAGTAAGGATTTTGATCTTGAGCGCTTTCCAGGTAAGCGCCGCAGTGTAACAGCCCCCGACAACGCCAATATAGTATATGGCGGTACCAAAACAGCGCCGCTCATTCCAAGCTTACACGACCGCCCATTACCCGGAACTGAGTTTGTAGAATTTAGCTTACCTGTTAGCGCTATGCTAAAGGCAAAAGGCTCTTTTGCGATTAATGATAACCGCCATGTTATTACCCTCAAAAAAGACTTTGAGCCTAACAGTTTTGACGAATTAAAAGAGTCAACTGCAGTGCGCGGCGGTGGCGGTGGTTATTTATCTAACGAAATTTCGTATCGAAGTATTCGCCTTCGTAACCAGCTAAACTCAGATATCCCGACAGGGCATATTCACACCCCGCGAATTGCTCAGTTTGAACCCGAAACCGAAGCTAAAATAGTAAAACAAATTCAAACTATGTTAGAGCACAGTTTACTAGCGCTCTAACATAGCTTGCTTTTTCAACGTTAACATATCGATTAAATAACAAATGTAGGAGCGCTTAAATGCTCCTACGTTTTATTAAACTAAACCGCTAAAAGAGCATGCTGTAGTTGCATTAAAATTAAAAGTGCTCTGAATCCGCTTTGGCTATTTTATAATAAAAACTCATTACTTTAATTATTAACTAGATCTTCACAAATTGTGTTCTATGCTCATTTGAGGTAAATCCTTATTACAGGGACATAGTAATGAACACGATTAATCAATTTATTAACTCATTAAATTTAACAAAAAAACTTATCTCCGCCTTTTTAGTTGTTTCCCTAGTACCAATAACAATAATTATTGTTGTTGCAATTAATACAGCCTCAAACTCGATGACAGAACAGGTTTATTCACGATTAGACGCTGTGAGTGAAGTAAAACAAAGCGCTGTTAAACGCTATTTTATCAATATTGAAAAAAAGCTTAATGTGCTACAAGCAAATCCAGAAATGGCCAATATGGCGACAAAGTTTATAGAAGGATTTAATGATATTTCCCCTTCAAACTCATCAGAGTCTTTAAATCGCTTTTATAAAGAGTCTTTTACTCCAAAATTTAAACAGCTAAACCCGACAGATACAGTTTCATCATCCCCGTTAGAGCAAATGAATCCAAAAAGTATTGAGCTGCAGTCTCGTTATTTGGCTAATAACCCAAATCCAATTGGTGAAAAACAAAAACTAACTGCAACCGAGCAATCAGACTCTTACGAGCAAGCGCACCGCCAATATCACCCTTATTTACGAGATATGACCAATATAAATGAGTTCTACGATATTTTCATTATCGACCCAACAAATGGCAATATTGTTTACTCCGTTTATAAAGAAGTCGACTTTGCCACATCGCTACAAACAGGGCCCTATGCTAAAAGTAATTTAGCGAGTTTATTTCAACAATTAAAAGATAGCAGCAACCCACAAACAATTGCATTTGCAGATTATAAACAGTACTCCCCTTCATATAATGCCCCTGCGAGCTTTATAGGTAAGCCTATTGTTGTTGATGGTAAAACGATTGCTATTTTAGCCGCCCAATTATCGATTGAAGATATCAATTCAATCATGAAAGAGCGTGACGGATTGGGTGAAAGCGGAGAAACCTACCTTGTTGGTCCTGAAGGGTTAATGCGCTCTGACTCTTACATTGATCCGATAAATCACTCTGTAGAAAGCTCATTTAGAAATCCAAATAAAGGCACAGTGAATACCTTATCTGTAATCAAAGCATTAAAAAATGAGAAAGGGCAGCATGTGATAAGTGATTATAACAATGAGATGGTGCTGTCTGCATTTGCACCAGTAAATGTATTTAATATTCGCTGGGCCCTCATAGCAGAAATGGACGAACAAGAAGCTTTTGAGTCGATAACCACACTTTCTCAACAACTCATTATTATACTTTTAATCACTATTTTCATTGTTACTATTGCCGCATATTGGTTTGCGAGAACATTAACAAAACCAATACATGCCCTGGCTGATACGATGAAAAAAGTTGAACAACAAGGTGACTTTTCATTACGAGCAACTGTCTATTCAAGCGATGAGATAGGCGTAAGTACTCAAGCATTTAACACTCTTCTTGATGCTCTGCAGTTATCTATTAGTGAAACAAATCGTGTTATGAATCATATGGCTGCGGGTAAATTTGATCAACGTATTGAAGCACCATGTCGAGGAGAGTTAGATACGTTAAAACAAGCAACCAACGATTGTGCGAGTTCACTAAACGGTGCAATAAACGAGTTAAATAACATTGCGATTGCTATGGCTGATGGTCAATTTGATATTCAAATTAATGCCTCAATGTCAGGCGAGTTAGGCACCTTAAAAAGTAATATTAACCAATCGCTTTCCTCAATAAATAACACAATGAATAGTATCGTAGATATTATGGCTAACGTAGAGCAAGGTAACTTTAAAGAGCAAATTACTTACCCTGCTAAAGGAAAGCTTGCCCAGCTAAAAGACAGCGTGAATAACTCAGTAAATAGCTTAAGCATTGCCATAGATGGAATTAGTGACGTTATGAGTGCATTACGACAAGGCCAGTTTTCAGCGCAATTAGACGCCCCATTAGCTGGACAACTTAATACCTTAAAACAAGATATTAATTCCAGCATGGCTAATTTAAATAATGTAATGAATGAAATAGGTGAAGTCATGACCTTTGTTAGTAAGGGTGACTTTAAAAAAATGATAAAAGGTGAAGCCAGCGGTCAATTGGAGCAGTTGAAAAGTAATATTAATACATCAATCACGGCTATTGATAATGCTTTAACTGAAATTTCATCAGTCATGCTAGCAATTAGTCAGGGGCGTTTTGATCATACTATTTCATCAACCATGACTGGCCAACTAAACAGTTTAAAAATAGATATAAACCAATCAGTTACTAATCTAGAACACGTCATAAATGATCTCAATCAAGTAATGGCTGCAATGGCAAACGGCGATTTTTCTCATCAATTAAAACAGCCACTACAGGGCCAATTAGAAGATTTAAAAAATAATGTTAATGAGTCTACCTCATTAGTTTCACTGGCTATAAATGAAGTAAGTAGCGTTTTATCAAACTTAGCTAAAGGTGACCTTACCAAAAATATAGAAGGGCAATATCAAGGCGTATTCAATACCCTGAAAAGCGACACAAACGCGACTATCGATAAATTAACCAATGTCATTCAAGAGATTCAAGTGTCAGCGAGCCAGGTTATGCAAAATGCAGGTGAAATAGCTTCAAGCAATACTGAAATAAGTAAACGCACAGAAGAGCAAGCTGCCAACCTTGAAGAGGCAAGCTCAAGTACTGAGCAAATGCTAGATGAGCTAACTAAAGTATCTGAACAATCAAAAAGTGCCGTGGCATTAGCAAGCAATGCTGAGGAAATTGCAGAAGAAGGAAACCAATTATCAATACAGACTGTTAGCGCGATTGATGAAGTGAATGAAGCCAGTAAAGACATAAACGAAATACTTACGGTTATTGACAACCTGGCTTTTCAAACAAACTTACTATCACTTAATGCCGCCGTAGAAGCTGCTAGGGCTGGCGACCACGGAAGGGGCTTTGCTGTAGTCGCTAATGAAGTGGGTGATTTAGCTGGACGTAGTGCTAAATCTGCGAAGCAGATAAAAAGTATTATTGTAAATAGTAATCAAAAAGTAGCGCTTGGGACTGAATTAGCAGACACCTCAGGAAAAAAACTAAAACACATAATGCAAGCTGTTAGCGATGTTAGTAAAAATATAATACATATAGCGCATTCTACCTCCGCACAGGAGCAAGCAATTAAAGAGGTCAATCTTGTTGTACAACGGTTAACGGGGCTAACTCAGGCTAACTCAGCCATTACAGAAGAAACAATGGCGGCTGCGCGTCAAATGGCAGAACAAGCTACCGAGATGAGAGTACAACTTAATTACTTTAATCTAAAAAAAGAGCAACAATAGAATAAATGCGCTGCCAGTTATCCTGCTAGCGCAACGCACTTTTTAACTTGAGAAACTCAATGAGCCATTGTTAGTTATATACAATTATAAAATTACGTCACTTTACCCGCTAAATTAAAACGTGGCTGGGTATATAGCTGGGTTTTAACCACCTCAGCTAAAATAGCCACTGCCTGCCAAATCTCTTCAAACGAAGTATAAAGTGGCGTAAAACCAAAGCGTAGAATATTAGGTGCACGAAAATCAGCAATAACCCCTTTTTCAATTAACGCTTGGCATATAGCAAATGCGTCGGTATGTGAAAATGCTAGTTGGCTACCTCTTTGGCTCGAATTTTCAGTGGAACATAAGCGCAAATCACTTAAGCATGAATGTGTTTTTACTAATTTAATAAATACGTCAGCAAGTGCAATCGACTTTTCTCTTATTTGTGAAATATCTACATCTTGCCATACATCAAGCGCAGCATCTAAAGCACTCATAGCAATTACACTGGGTGTGCCACATAAATACTGATTTATATTGTTAGCACGTTGATATTTTGCATCAAAAGCAAATGGTTTTGCATGACCCATCCAGCCTGATAAGGGGTGTTTTACAGCAGCTTGGTGGCGTTTTGCTACATATAAAAACGCAGGCGAACCAGGACCGCCATTTAAGTATTTATAGCCACAACCAACAGCAAAATCAGCATTACAGTCATCAAGTTCAACCGGTATAGCACCTGCACTATGAGCTAAATCCCATATCACCAAAATGCCTTTTTCATGAGCTAGCTGGGTGATTTTTTGCATATCTAACAATTTACCGGTTCTAAAATTCACCTGTGTTAACAGTAATACTGCCACTGTATCATTTAGGCTTTGTTCAATATCTTGCTCTGCGACGAGTTTTAGCTGACATAAGTCGGGGCCTAATAATTCACTTAACCCTTGTACCATGTATAAGTCAGTAGGAAAGTTATCCTCGGTAGATAACACCACGTTACGCTCAGAGTTTAACGATAGCGCACTACTTAATAGTTTAAATAAATTAACCGAAATAGAATCACAACAAATAACTTGGCCTTTGTCGGCGCCAATAATAGGCGCTATTTTCTCCCCTACCTGAGTAGGTAAATCAATCCATTGGTGATCATTCCAACTTCTAATTAGGTGACTACCCCATTGCTGGCTTACCACCTCAGCTACGCGCGGTTTTACTGCTTTAGGCAGAGCACCTAACGAATTACCATCGAGATAAATAGTGTCTGCGGGTAAATCAAATTCGTCACGTTTGTGAGCCAGCGTATCCACTTTATCAAGCGCTATAATCTCATTAAAATTCATTGTTACATCTCATTCAAATTTTGTATTAGTGTATTAAATGCAGCTGATCCCGGATGGATCCAATCAAAATGCCCCACGCCTTCTAACATGACAACTGGACGTTTAAGCTGTTCTAAATTAAAAGCAGGCACGATGGCATCTTGCTCACCTTGTAATATAATGCTTTGCGGATGAAGTGGCTGCTCACTCGGGTTAGCTTGCGTGTATGCCTTAGGTTTATCAGTTGGCATGCCTTGCATAAAATCTTGAGTCACTTTTTGACAACTATTATCACCACGCGCATACGCTTTTATATCAGTAATAGGGGCTAAGGCAATAACCCCTTTAAGCTGATCAATTTCACCACCAGCAAGCAGAGCTAAATGCCCACCAGCGGAGTGTCCTACCACAACCGAGTCAGCTAAATTAAACTCGCCATTGTTATATTTACTTACCGCTAAAATTCCGGCTTTTACATCATTAAACGTTGCAGGCCAGCCACCACCGCTTGCGCCGCTTCTTCTATACTCTAAAGACCATACGTTAAAACCAGCTTGTGCAAGCCCAGTACTTAACGCGTAGGTATGTTTAATATCGTATGCACTTAGCCAACAACCACCATGAAGTAAAATAACTAACGGGTTTTGCGGCTGTATTTGTTTTGCGCGCCAGAGTAATGCGTACTGTGACTCATCACTGCCGTAGGCTACTTTTTCATCAGCTGAGTTAAATCCAAGCGAAGCAACACTTGCGTATGCAACATTATTATCTACATCAGGAAAGTTAACTTGCAGCGCGGTGGCATTAACCAAAAAAGGCCATACAACTAAAAATAAAACTACTAAGCATTTCAAAATAAAATACTTCCTTTTTTAACCTTAAAAGCGATATAACTAAAAACGCTGGCAGTCGTTTACAAATTTTTTTATACGACTTACCAGGGCTATTACGTCATTATTAATAAAATAAATAGAATGATTTATTGTTGTTTAAAAACCGTGCCTTCTTTCATAACAAAATCAACATCCAATAAAGCGCTAATATCGCTAAGTGGGCTGGTGTCTAAGGCAATAATATCAGCAAACTTACCAGGCTCTATGGTGCCTAAGCTATGATTCATATCAATCAAATCAGCCGCGTTAACCGTTGCCGACTTTAAGATATCAGCAGGAGTCATACCTGCTTGGTACATCAATACCGCTTCTTGTGCGTTAATGCCGTGCTTAGATACGCCACTGTCGGTACCAAATGCAATGTTTACCCCGGACTTATATGCCTTAGTAAAATTGTTGAGCATATCGCCCCCCACCCTAATTGCTTTGCTTTTAATTGGCGCAGACATAAAGTCACTGTTTTTTGCTAACCTAACTACGGTGTGCCCAGCAAGCAAAGTAGGGACTAAATAAGCCCCTGTTTCTTTAAATAATTTAATGCCTTCATCATCGGTGTAACTACCGTGCTCAATGCTATCAACGCCCGCACGTAATGCTGCATTAATACCTTGAGCGGCATGCGCATGACTAGCTACTTTTCGCCCTAAACCATGCGCTGTATCAACTACAGCTTTAAGTTCATCGTCTTGCATTTGCTGCCCTGTGCCCGTAGTAGTATCCGAAAGCACGCCACCGGTAGAAGCAACTTTAATTAAATCAGCCCCGTATTTAATTGCATAGCGAGTTTTTTTGCGGCATTCAATAGCGCCATCACACACTGTGGGCGGTGTTTTCATAGTGAGTAAGTCTGGGCTCATACCATCAACATCTAAGTGCCCGCCGGTAATAGTAACGCCAGCACCAGCAATAATTCGAGGGCCACTTATCCACCCTTTGGCCACCCCATTTCTTAATGCGTACATTTGCTCACTTTGACTGCCCACATCACGCACTGTAGTAAAACCCGCCATAAGGGTTTTGTTAGCAAAATGCACACTGCGCATTGCTATATCTGCATCAGACATTTCCACCAGCTCTTTTTTGTTATCTGGCCCAAGCTCACCTTGTAAATGCACATGCATATCCATGAGCCCAGGCATAACAAAGCGGGTCGATAAATCGATTAACTGAGCATTTTCACCAAAACGGTTGATAGGTAAAAAACCCGCTGATACCGAAACTATTTTGCCATTTTCTATTACTATAGTTTGTTTTTGTTGTGGTTTTTCTCCGGGAATAGCCAATAACTCTCCTGCATGAATTATTTTAGTACTCGCATGTGCATTAGTAGCAACGATGTTAACTGCGAAAAAAAACGAGGTAACAACACTCAATCGAAATATGCTCATTAAACTCTCCAGTGATTCGTTCTGCGTTAACAACAACGAAATAACGTTAAAATATTGTTATACAACCAATACCTTATCAGGAAAGTGATAAAAACAAACCTGAAATACATTTTTAGTAAGAATTCTGCTAACTATTAACACTGTCTTAGACTGAAAAAATAAAAGAAGGTGTCTATACTCAACCTTATTGTTGTAATACTTTTCATATGTAGGGAGCTTATGGATATTAAAGACATAAATATTACGCTGCTAGAAAAGTGTAATTTTCTTTTAATGGTATTTGATAATAATAATCAGCTTAGTTATCTTTCTCAAAGGTGGTCAGAGCTTAATGTTGCAGCTAAAAAAGTACCCACCATTGAAAGCCTTTATGGCTGTTGTACTACTGAAAGCAAAGATCTATTACAACAACAAATTCTCGCACTAAAATCGCAACATAATGAGTTAGACCAATTTGATATTGAACTAACATTAGCAACCGATTACTCCATTAAACTAAATTGTTGCTTACACAGTGTGCAGCAAAACCAACACCAATATATAGTTTTAGTTTTTAACCAGCATTTTGCCCAAGTGTCGTCTGTTATTAGCAATAACGAATTACAAACCATCATAGAAAATGCCGGCGAAGTATTAAAGGTAGGCTATTGGCAGTTCGACTGTATAACTAACCAATTATTTTGGACCGATGAAATTTACACCATTCATGGTGTTTCACCGAGTAACTATTCCCCTCAACTAGATACTGCAATAAATTTTTATCATGAAGATGACAAATCCAAAATAACAGATGCGATCGAGCAAGCTCTTGCATGCGGACAAGAATGGAGCTGTATAAAGCTTCGTGTTGTAGATGACGATCTACAAGAGCGCACTGTTATATCAAGCGGCAATGTATCGAGAGATTTAAACGGTGAAATCACTAAGTTATATGGCATTTTTCAAGACATATCAGGGAATGAAAAAATAGCTCTGGAGCGGGATTTTTTAGTTACTGCACTCAAAGAAACCACTGTAGGAATGGTGATTGCCGATAAAGACAAGCGTGTTATTTGGGTAAATGGCTCATTTGAAAGAATTACGGGCTACCCACTGAATAAAGTAGAAGGTAAAAAGCTTGGCTCCATTTTACAAGGTGAAAAAACTGACGCCAACACAATAGAGCAACTTAAAATTCATCTTAAAAAAGGCATCCCTATAACCACCCGAATTTTAAACTATACGCAAAATGGTGACCCTTATTGGAATGAACTGGCCATATCACCCATTTTTAGAGACGGCAAAGTGGCTTATTACTTTGCTGTACAAAACGACGTAACCAAAGAAATAAACATAGAGCATAAACTGATAGCCCTCAATACCAGTTTAGAGCAACGTATTCAGGCGCGTACTCAAGAACTCTCTTCACTTAATAAAGAGCTAGAAAAGCAAGCCAATATAGACCCACTTACAGGTTGTTTAAATAGACGAACTTTATACAGAACACTCAGCGATGAACTATTAAAAACGCAAAATAAAAACACCTATATTTCATTATTAATGCTCGACATAGACCATTTTAAAGCAATAAATGATAATTATGGCCACGAAGCTGGCGATTTAAGCTTAAAAGAGCTTACCAATACATTACGCGCTTTAACCAGAAAGCACGATTTTGTATTTCGCCTGGGCGGTGAAGAGTTTTTAATTATTATGCCCAATACAAACAAAGCAGAAGCTAAGCAAGCCGCTGAGCGAATTAAAAACACGATTAATCAACATAAAGTTTTCTATCGCAATAAAAATATTAGCTTTACGGTAAGTATTGGGCTGCTTACCCATGATGGCTCTATCAGCCTACAAAACAGCTTAAAATACGTTGATGACTATTTATACGAAGCAAAAACGAAAGGCCGTAATAGGATTGTTGATTGAGCAATTTAAAATCAATTGGTAAAAACTTAACTAGTCATATAAGCTAACTACTTGAGCATAATAATTTAAATGTATTTAGCTAAATTTGAGTTCGTAAATAAATACACTTTAGGCAAAAATATTAAACGCGTACTTTTTTATTTTACGTCAGCTAGTCCGCTATTATTTTTATTCGATTATCTAGTGTTAATCACATCAAAAACAAGGTTGCATAATGATAAAAGCGTCAACACCTGAAGATGAACTATCACGGCTAAAAGACCTATATGAGTATGACGTTTTAGACACTGAAGCTGAAAAATCCTTTGACGACTTAACCCAACTTGCATCTGATATTTGCGAAACGCCAATTTCACTGATAAGCCTTGTTGATCCCAACAGGCAATGGTTTAAGTCTAAGTATGGAATTGATGTAGCCGAAACAGCACGAGATATATCATTTTGTTCTCACGCAATTTTAGAAAACCAAGTGTTCGAAGTTCAAAATGCACTGACAGACACTCGCTTTCACGATAACCCCTTGGTTACAAACGACCCAAACATTCGCTTTTACGCAGGTACACCACTTATCACTCCTAGAGGTAATGCTATAGGTACGTTATGTGTTATTAGTGATAAACCAAAAAAGCTTTCGAGCAAACAAATAAATGCGCTCACGGTTTTGGGCAAAGAGGTTATTGCGCAACTAGAGCTTAGGCTTAATAATAAAAAGCTGTCTATGGCATTAGAAAAACAAAAAGCACACAATAAAGAACTAGAAAAGTTAAAAGAAGAAGCAGATACGGCCAATAACACTAAGAGTAAATTTTTAGCAAATATGACTCATGAGTTGAGAACCCCATTGCATGGGATTTTAAATTTAGCTGAATTTGGTATGACCGAAACCACAACAGAGGAAAAAGACAGCACTTTAAAAAGTATATTAAAGTCAGCTCATTACTTATCAAATATTGTAAATGACATTTTAGACTTTTCTAAAATTGAGGCTGGTAAATTAGAAATTGAACATATCGACTTCGATCTTAATGACGTTATTAGCGATGTGATAAAGCCCCAGTTACAGCAAGCGTCTACTAAAGGTATAAAGCTTATTACATCGGTAGACTCTAAAATAGCAGATAATTTTAAAGGGGATCCTCTTCGGGTTTCGCAAATTTTAAATAACTTGTGCTCAAATGCGATTAAATTCACCAAAACTGGTCAAGTCGAACTGAAAGTAAGTATTAAAAGCAGTACATTGCAAACACAAGTACTCAAGTTTGAAGTTATTGATACAGGCCTTGGCATTAATGAGACTGTTCAAGAACATTTATTTAAAGAATTTCATCAGGCAGACTCATCGACCTCAAGAGAATATGGGGGGACAGGTTTAGGCTTATCAATTTGTGCTCGTTTAAGTGAGCTAATGCAGGGGCACCTTAGCTTCACCAGCCAAATAGGTAAAGGCTCTACGTTCACCTATGAGCAACGCTTTGAGATTGTTTTGTCACCAATAATAGCAAAGCAAAGCGTTGAGCTAACAAACTTACAAGGTTGTACTGTCTTAATTGCCGAAGATAATAAAATAAATCAGCTCATTATTGTTAAAATGCTCAAGGTACATAATGCTGATTTAATAATCGCAGAGAACGGTAAAGAATGCGTTAAGTACTTCAAAGAACACCCTGTAGACTTAATTTTCATGGATATACAAATGCCTGAAATAGATGGAATAAAAGCCACACAGGCTATTAGATCGCTTCCTACAGGTAAAATCGTTCCAATTATCGCTATGACAGCAAATACCCTAAAACAAGACATTGAGCATTATTTAGATATTGGCATGGATGGCTACTTAACAAAACCGTTCGATAAAGCTAAGCTCAACAGCTTACTCAATGTTTATAATCCTAAAAACCTCAACCTCAAAAACTTAGCAGTAAAAATTAGCGATCCTAATGTTTCTAGTAACAGGAAGCTAAACCAAATATGCAAAGAGTTAAAAGCGCTTATTCCTAATGCCAATCGAGTCAGTCTGTGGTTATTTAATAAAGAATACAGCGCATTAAGTTGCTTAATTTGTCTTGATGAAAATGATGACGTGTCAAGTGGTGCTGTTTTAAATACAGAAAACTCCCCTGCTTATTTCAACTATATTTTAACCAACCAAGTACTCGACGCCTCAGACGCCAGAAATAACGAAGTAACCGAGTCGTTTACTCACTCTTACTTTGAGCCATTCAATATTTATTCTTTACTTGATTACACTTATAAACTTGATAACAAGCCGTTAGGTGTCATTTGTTGTGAAAGTGTAGACTCAAAGGTAACTTGGAGTCATGCTGATAAAGAGTCATTAGTAAAAGTTGCTGATGTCACGAACTTGTTTTTATCTAAACAAATAAAGCATGAGTAAAACAGGCCTACTTAGTGGCTAAAATTGCCACCTAATAGGCTTAAAATTATTATAAAATCTCAATCTTGGGTCTGCTCTAACTCACGCTGAGTTTATTTTTTATCTGCTTTAACCGGCTTTATTTTAAAGAAAAAAGTATACACAACCGGAACAAACCCTAATGTTAAAATTGTTCCCATAGCAAGACCAAACGCAATCGTGCTTGCTTGACCATAAAACAAAACATCTTTAGATAAAATAAGTGGCATTAAGCCTATTATCGTTGTGCAAGTAGACATCAAAATAGGTCGTAAACGCCTTAAAGAGGCATTGATTACCGCCTCAAAGTTTTGTTGATTAGACTGCTCTGTGGTTTGTTGCTCTAAGCACTCTATCTGTTTACGTTCAATATTTATTCGATCTATCAGAATCACCGCATTATTAATGATAATACCGGCAAGCGCATATAAACCTAAAATAACCATAAACCCAAAGTTTGCTTGCATAACCAACAAACCAAAAGCAGCACCAATGATAATTAGGGGTACGGTTAAAAATACAATACTAGTGGCACGATAAGAGCGAAATTGCGCAATGATAATAAACACCATAATGGCAATACACAGCGGTAAATTAGCTAAAATTGCAGCTTGCGATTCCGCGGAGTCTCCAACTACACCGTCATATTCTATTTCATAACCAGGTGGTAATTTCTCTCGTATTTTATCAAGCTTCTCTTCAAGTAAGGGCACCATACTTTGCGCCGACATAATTTGATTTTTAGCTTGTACTGTTACAGTACGAAATAAATTTTCACGAGCAATGCGGGCAAACTGAGTCTCATAGCGAATATCAGCCACTTGCATTAAAGGAACACTGACGCCTTTAGCAGAAGAATAAATACTAACACTGTTGATTCGTTCTAAATCGTATCGCTCACTGTCTTGCGCCCTTAATACAATAGGGAATATATCATCACCTTCACGAAACTCGGATATTATGCGTCCAGAAAAATAGGTTTCTAACGCTTGGGCAACATCATTTGAGCTAATTCCGGCACGACGAGCATTTTGCTGATTAACCTCAAGTTTAAGTGTCGTAATGCGGTTTTCCCAATCGCTTTTAATATCAAACGTGCCATCTACATTTCGCAACAAAGTTTTAATTTCATCGCTAACAGAATAAATATAATCACTATCAGGACCTTTAACTTGAATCTCTATTAGTGAAGAATCAGATGGCCCTAAGAACATTTTCGTAACACGCCCCATCACACCAGGAAAATCTTGAGCAAACATCTCACGCACTCTCTTTAATGTAGGATCGGCGAACTTTCGTTCACCTACATCAATCATAAAAAATGCTTTTGAAGGTTCGGGGTCGATAGGTGTAAGTGATAAAACAAACCGAGGACCACCAAATCCAGCATAGGCCGCATATTTTTCAATATGTGGAAAGTGTTCTTTATCATCCAAGTTTTTTGAAATAGCCTGCACCGTTGCGTCAGTTTTACGCATTGAAGTACCCGCTGGCATATCAAGGTACACTAAAATTTGTGCTCGATCAGAATCAGGAAAAAACTTTGCAGGCACTAGACTCATAGCCCAGCCCCCTGCCAAAAATAGTCCTAAAATAACAACAACAAACGCAATACGCGCACGCATAATTTGTCGTAATGCTTTTTCGTAAAGCGGGGTGAGGCTATCAAAAAAGCGATTAATTTTACGTCGAACAATATTTTGCTTTTGCCTCGTTTCTTTTTTAACAAAGCGATGACATAAATAAGTAGTAAATGTCAGGCTTAGCGCCCAAGAAGTAAGTAATGCAATTAGCACCACCAAGGAGATCGAGCGCGTATATTCACCGGCACTACTTTGTGCCAACATAAGGGGTAAAAACACAAGAATAGTTGTTAATGATGAAGTTAAAGACGGTATCGCAAGAGTGCCTGAAGTGTTACGAATAGCATCATCACGCGTTTCGCCATCTTCGATACGCTTTTTAAAATCTTCAGCCATTATTATGCCATCATCAACCAAAAGACCAAGCGCAATAATTAAAGTAGCTAGCGACATACGCTCTAATGGAATACCCATAAAGTTCATAACTGAAAGCGTGATTAAAATCGCTGCTGGCACAATCGAGCCCACAATCAGACCAGTGCGTAAGCCTAAAAACATCACTACCACAACTGATACTATAACGATGGTTTGCAAAACACTAAAAGTCACACCAAATACTGCATCTTCAACCACATCGGCTTGGCGCGTAATATTTTTTAATTGATAGCCTGCAGGAATAGTTTGATTAATTTGCGCTATCATCGCTTCTATTTTAGGAGTGAACTTAAGCACATCCGCTTGTTCATCCTTAGATATGGCAAAAATAATGGCTTGGCGATTATTGTAATAACTTGTTCTTGATGGGGGATCGACCACTTTACGGCTTATTTTAGCAATATCGCGCAGCAATATTGTTTCAGGCTGGTTAGGTACACTGATAAGTGTATTTCTAATATCGGCAAGGTTTTGGTAATTTCCTGAAGGTTGAATAATAAAGTTTTTGCCATTGGCGTCAATAACCCCACTAGGGCGTATAATATTTTGGTTTTTTAAAGCACCAATCAATTGGTCAGGTGCAATACCCAGTTGAGCGAGCTTAGCATTTTCAATTTCAATTTCAATAAAAATACGCTCTTGTTGAATGCCCAAAATATCAATTTTTTTAGTGCCCTCAACTTGATGCAGCATATCAGCAATGTGTTGCGCCACATCTTGGCGATCGCCCATACTGTAGGCAGGATCAGCAATAAGTGCCACTGTTAATACGGCAACATCACCAAAATCATCGTTTACTACATAAGGCAATGTCCCATTGGGTAAGTCATCACGCACTGCGTTTATTTGATCGCGCAGTTTATCCCATTGTTGATCAAACTCACTTTGCTCAACACTTTGCTTAAGCTCAGCGTGAATAATAGAACGACCAGGGATAGATACTGAGCGAATTTCGGCAATACTGGGCATTTCACGAATAGCTTCTTCGAGTGTTTTAGTGATCAACAACTCTACTTTTTTTGCGCTCATCCCCGGATAAGCGGTTGTGACAACAGCTTCACGAATTTTTATTTTAGGATCTTCTTGCTTTGGTAGTTGATAATAACTAAAGGCGCCAAATAACATAAGGCCAAAAACAATAGCTAACATAAGGCGATTATGATCAAGAGCAAGCTCTGAAATAGTAGGGATCTTCATCGTTTAAATCTCCGTAGCGGGTTATGGATTAAGGCGCTTAATTTCGCCTTCGATAAGCGTTACTTTTTGCCCATCGTGTAAAAAAGCCATTCCCGCGTTAACAATTTGTTCCCCCTCTTTTAAATCTCCTTTAATTTGCGCTTTTTGCGCAAAAAATTTCATTACATCCACTGTTGTTTTTTGTAAAACGTAGCCAGCTGGTTGTGAGTCAGCTTGCGCTGTTGTTATCATTTTAAAAACAAAGTGTTGGTTATTTTCTTTTGCCATGATTGCACTTACAGGCACCATAAAACCATCGCTTTCTCCCTGCTGTTGTTTAAATTGCACTTCTGCACTCATACCCGTTCTGATACCTGCGATATCATTAGCTGAGATTTTTAAAATAATAGGAAAAGCATTCGCTCCTTGAGCAGCTGAGCCAATTTCTTTAATTTTGGCATTCAACGATTTATCTAAAGCTGAAATAGTTACCTTTGCCGGTTTATCAATAGTTAACGAAGAGAGAAGCCCTTCAGGCGCAAGCGCTGAGACTTCAAAACTTTCTTTACCTTGGATTAAAAGTGCCGAGATATTAGGGCTGACTTGTTGCGAAGGTTCAATATTACGTTTTGAGATAGTCCCAGCATAGGGCGCAATTAGCGTGGTATCTTTTAACTCTTCTCTTGCCATCGCTAGTCGCACTTGAGCAATATCGACTTTATCCTTGGCGCTCTCATATTGCGACTTTGCTAAATCGTATTGCGCGCCAGACACCGCACCATCATCAACCAGTGACGCTTTACGTTCAAAATCCTGCTTAACATTTAGCATCGTAGCCTTTGCATTAGAGACCTGTCCTTTGGCCTCTTGCACTGCCAATAAATATTTTGTTTGTTCCAGCCTAGCTAACGGCTCACCTTCTTTAAAAGACTCACCAATTTCAAAAAAAACGTCTTCGACCTTTCCGCTAACCTCAAATGTTAAAGTGGCTGTGTTAGCAGGTTGGATAACACCTGATAAAATACGACTATCAAACGATTTAGTTTTTTTTAACTCAATGGCAGAAACAGGTTTTAATTTTTGCTCAGGAACTTGCTCTTCAGAGCACCCTGACAGCATAAAAATAATAACTAAAAAAACAACTATATGATTCATAATTTCCCTTGATAAATAGTGTATTCAAACCGATTGAACTACTAAACTAACCACAATCAGTCTTCACTATGAGCCATCTAATTTAAAGTATGGCTAACATTGTTATCACCCTGAAAGCTTGGGTATAATGCATTATTCCGGCTGTATTCTTAGCCTCTAAATTGGATCTTCTCCCATGAAAAAACTATCTGCTGTGCAAGTTAAACAACAAGCACTCGTCCTCAATGTTGCTGACAAAATAGAAGAGCAAGGCCGTGCTGAAATTCCAGGTATGCTGCAGTGCTGGTTTGATGTGGAATATCATTTATTTCCGGGCTCTTTACTAATGTGTTTTCAGTTTGAAAACCAACAGGCACTAACTGCGGCAGAGCCTGAGTTATTAAAATGGCAAAAGCGCTTAAGCGGTGCAATGCTTAAAAAAGGCGTAATTTTAAAAGATATGCGTAAACATTTAGTATTTACCTTAAAAGGACCAGACGACTAAACCACTTATTTTGTAAGCGCACTCTACTTTGGTGCGCTCTCCAAATTAAACTTATTAACGTGTTCAATTAGCTCAGGAAAAAACGCTAAAAACAGTCCATCTAGCTCACTATAATGTCGGGTTATATCTTCAGCGGTGCCTGCAAAATTATTAGTAAAGCGAACCCGTTTAGCAATATTATCAAGCGCCCGCCCAACCCCATCAACGCTTTCATACTCTTTAAACCAATCGTTTTGTGTCATACTGGTTACTACACGTTGCATTCGTGTAGGCATTACAGGTATACGCTTATCCAAAAGCGCATAACTGGTTTGCTTAAAATCAATCAGTGATTGGTTATTAAACTGCTGCCAATGCGCAATCAGAAAATGATCAAACACCACATCTATAGCCACGCCAGCAAAGCGCCTGCGCTTGGGTGAAAAAAGCTGTTTAGCTTCTTTAACAAAAGGGTGTGCGTCAGTAAATTTATCCACTAAATAATGATTATCAAGCGCGTTTTTAACGCTCGTAGGTATGTGCGTTAGCTGCCGTTGCCCCCCAAAGTCTCCCAGCAAATTGCCAAAATGGGAATCAGCCGTAGGCTGTGCTAAATAAAGGTGGGCTAAATAATTCATTGGTTGCCAATATAGATTAATATACCAAACTCAGATAGTTTTAAAATCAAACGCGTAAAAAGATGGAACGCAGTTCCACCTTTTTACTTTTTAGATACTTATAGTGCATTCTAAAATATTACGCTTTTGAAACCTTGCTTGCACCAGCATTATCAAGAATCTCTTCAATACTATTTTTGTTATCGCTGTTATATTTAACACCGACGAGTATTGAACCCTTCTCAATTGCGTTTTCATAATACTTAATTTCATGTTCTGGAATAAATGCGCCGATTGCTGCACCTAAAGTCCCACCAACGGCAGCACCTGCGCCACCAGCTGCAAGTGCTGAAACCAAAGGACCTGCAACTAATAAGCCGGCACCACCCGAAGCGACTGCACCAACAGCGGTAAAACCACCAATAATTGCTGCTAACACGCCTCCAGATGCAGCGCCCAGCAAACCGCCCTCTGCAGCTTTGGTACCTTCATCTACAGCAAAGTCTTCCTTTGTATACGAGTCGTTAGCAACAACGCTTATATCCGCCTCACTTACACCTAAAGCTTCTAATCTATAAATTGCTAATGTTGCTTGTGATGCATTATCGAATAACCCAGTAATAACAGTACTCATAATAACTCCTTTATTTGTTTAAGAAAGTACGCTAAGTAATTAGCAACATTCAAACCAAAGTTTTAATCCTTTAAAATCAGAAAGATAAATAAAAAAAGCAAAGTAGAACTCTACGTTTTACAGTAAAAGTTGCTAGAAGTTGTAAAAAGTTCACACACATAGGTATAACTCAAGCGATTGAAATATGAGTATAATTACAAAGAGACTAACGTTATTAGCATTGTTCTTCTAAAAATATCAACAATCCACGTTCATAGCGACTCAGGTACTTAGTCTTACGGGGTAGTTTGTCTAAGTTATTAAAGTCCTTTAGAGCTTCCTTACCTCCTTTACACAGCTCAATCAACTTTGGATGAATATATGAATTACGAGCTATTGCTGGGGTATTCCCTAAATTACTTGAAACGCTACCTAACATATCTTTAAGCGAAAGCTGGCCGTTTGATTTATGTAAGACTTCAAATGCCAAAACACTGGCCCGCCATGTTCTAAAATGTTTTGCACTAAACTGCTCGCCCATAACACTTTGAATAAACTCATTCACTTCTTTGGAGGAAACATCACAACACTCGCCTTCATCGATATATTGGAATAAGCTCTGCCCAGGCAAATCTTGTAACTGCTGTATGATAGAGCTAAGCACTTTATCTGTTATGTTCACTTCTCTTTGCTTACCGGATTTTGCTTTATACTTTAAGCGAATATTTTTACCCGTAAGTTTTGCATGCCGGCTACGTAATGTCGTAGCACCAAAACTATTGTTATGTTTGGCATTTTTTTTAGAACCAACACGCAGAGCTCCAAGGTCCATTAAACGTACAACGGCTGCTATTGTGCGCTGGCAATCAAGTTCATTACCTCGCAAATATTCCGATAGTTTTGCTCTTAACAAAGGCAGTTTATTTCCAAATAAAACACATGCTTCAAACTTTTTAAGCTCTTGCTGCTCCCTAAACTCGGGATGATAAAAGTATTGCTTGCGGTCTTTGTTGTCGTAGCCAGTAGCTAAAATATGCCCATTTTCTTCTGGGCATAACCATACATCTTTGTATGCGGGGGGAAAAGCGAGACTGTCTAACCGCTCTATTTCATCTTTATCATGTATTTTCTTTCCTGCAGGATCATAATAAACCCATTGGTTTTCATGCCTCTTTCGAGTAATACCCGGCAAGTTATCATCGACATAAATTAGTTTCATTTTATTCCTTTAAATTTTTGTAATCCTCAAATCAAACGGTGCCATCAATAACAAGGGCTAGTTCTCACTAGCCCCAATTTATGCGATTTAGCGGCTCCAATACCTAAGATTACGAATTTTTGAGACAAACTCACTTGCGGAAATTTTATTTAAATCCAACCAGCCATCATCAAGCTGTCCATTTAAACCAGTAGCCTCGATTAAAGGAGTTGCTTTATCACTAAAGCCGATGTACTTCATATGTGCATAAGCATCACTGACAAAATCTTTCGCCTCCGGTATTTCAGCAAGCTTTTTAGCGCCTTCATTAGTGGTAAGCAGAACTATTGCGTCGTAAAGCACCGAAGGACCGCCATTAATAACTTGATCGGCCTCAATAATCTCGCCATTACTATTTTTAGCACCACCAACTTGAGCCGCAATAATTTCATAACTTGCACCTTCCTCTTTAAGGCTTTGTGTTAATAAATTAAAGGTTTCAGCATCAAAACCATCACTTACTAATATACCAAGCTTCCTGCCTTTAAATGTATTTGGCGCATTTTTTAAAATACTTAGCGCATCAGATACTGGTAAATCATGACGGGTATCAAGCGCCGCTTCTGCGGCATCTGGCATAGTTTGTAAACCTAAACCCAATGCAACTTGCTCAGCAAGCTTGTTATCAATGTTTAACAGATGAGAAACCACACGTTCTCTGATACGTAAATGCTCTACTTTAGATAACTCAAAAATTAAAGCATCTTGGATATGCGTTTGCTCAACGTCAGTTTGACTTAAATAGAATTGGCGCGCTTGGCTGTAGTGATCACTAAATGTTTCTGAGCGATAGCGTAATTTACCCCCGTCAGTTTCAGATTCTGAGCTTTTGAATCCGTGTACAGGGCACTCTCGCGGATTGTTTTCATCCCCGCTGAATGAATTAGGTTCGTAATTAACCCGGCCTTTGGGGTTCTGCATTGCCATGTGGCCATCTTGAAGAAAGTGTCTCATCGGGCATTTTGGTGCATTAACAGGAATTTGTGTGAAATTAGGGCCACCTAACCGCTTGGTTTGTGTATCTAGGTACGAAAAATTACGGCCTTGCAATAAAGGATCGGGAGTAAAATCAAGTCCTGGCACTATATTCTGTGTGCAAAATGCAACCTGTTCGGTTTCTGCGAAGAAGTTGTCTACGACTCGATTGAGCACCATTTTACCAATAATTTTAACTGGTACTTGCTCTTCGGGTATCAGTTTAGTGGCATCAAAAACATCAAACTCGAACTCTTCAGCAAATTTTTGATCAAATACTTGAATGCCCAGCTCCCATTCCGGATAGTCTCCATTATTAATTGATTCCCACATATCACGACGATGAAAATCAGGATCAGCGCCATTTAATTTCAATGCCTCATTCCAAACCACTGACTGCATACCGCCTTTAGGTTTCCAGTGGAACTTAACAAATTTTTCTTCACCTTGTGCATTAATAAACTTAAAAGTATGAACGCCAAATCCTTCCATAAACCTTAATGAGCGCGGGATAGCTCTATCTGACATTGCCCACATAACCATGTGCATGGATTCTGGCGACAAACTTACAAAATCCCAAAAATTATCGTGGGCTGTTTGCGCTTGTGGAAAACCACGATCTGGTTCTTCTTTTGCGCTATGTATAAGGTCGGGAAACTTCATCGCGTCTTGAATGAAAAAAACTGGGATATTATTGCCTACCAGATCCCAATTACCTTCCTGCGTATAAAACTTAACGGCAAAACCTCGCACATCACGTGCTAAATCAGGCGAGCCCTGATTACCCGCCACTGTTGAAAAGCGTGCAAAAACAGGTGTTTTTTCACCTTTACGTTGAAAAATATCAGCAGAAGTCAAATCATCTAAAGCATCATACGTTTCAAAGTAACCATGTGCACCATACCCTCTTGCGTGAACAACTCGCTCAGGAATTCGCTCGTGATCAAAGTGAAACAACTTTTCTCGTAACACATGATCTTCCAATAGTCCTGGTCCGCGTTGACCTGCTTTTAATGAATTTTGATTGTCACTGATAGGGCAACCTTGTGCGGTTGTCATTACGGGGTGATCTTCATTAGCTTTTTGATGAAGCTCTCCTGCATGTCCTTTATTATTTGCGTACTTAAATGACTCTGCCATAACTTTTCTTCCTTAAATGATTTTTTTGATTGCTATATTTTTAAAGGGTTAAAAAACAATAACCAAGCAAAAAAAAGACCACCTATAAATAGCTTTAAAATCAATTATTAAGAAAGAAATGAAAATATTTCACCAATACAAACTATAAAAATTACACAGCTAATGTAAGCTTTCCTCAGAGCATCATTTTATTCAATTACTAAGCAATCAGTTTGTTCTTATTTTCATTATTACTGTATTTTTAAGTTAATCAAAGTTGAGCATGGTTCAACTGTGACACTGTAAATACTTGTAACCCACCATCACTTAAACACAGAGTCTATGGCATTATCGCCTTAATGGTTTATTGTTTTAATTTACAAAATATCTTTTTATAAACAGCCGGAAGAGCAACAAGGCTCAACGCAAGGCGCCTTAATCGGGCTTGCACTCGTTGATGAACTTGTATTAACGCCGCAAGGCACGGCTGATGAGGAGTCTAAACACTTCAACTCTTCAAAATACTGATATGCTTATATTCATATTTGAGTGTAGCTAAGATAAAAACCATGAAATTACCACTGTCTTGTGATGCCCATTATTACTCACACTTCATGTCTACAGCGCAAAGTGAAACGCTTTTTAAGTGGCTGAGGAGCAACTATGATCTCGAAGAGCCTGAGGTTATAGATTTCCCCGATGGATCACAAAAACCGATTTTACCGTGGCGAATGATTTTTTTAGACTCACAACTTGCTAAATCGGGTAGTTTCTCCTTGCATCATGGCAGACAAACAAAGAGTTTCCCCCTGCTTGAAGAGTTACGTCGGCAAATCACTGAACGCACCGGTTGTAATTTGGCTGTCGCGGTATGTTTGTACTACCCCAATGGGCAAGAAAGCTTAGGCTTTCATAGTGACTTACCCGCATTTGGCTCTACAGATGTGATTGCTTCAATCAGTATTGGGGCTCAGCGAGAATTTTTAATTCGCTCAAAAACCATCACACATGAACGCTATAATATCACGTTAGAAAATGGCTCTTTATTGCTGATGGGCAAAGGCTTTCAAGATAATTATGAACATGCAATTGCCAAAGGTGATAACACAATAGGACCTAGATTTAATATCTCTTTTAGACGCTTTGGTAATAGCAAAGTATAAGTAGCTCAGTGAAAAAGTGTAAAGTAAGTGAAGGAATCATCCATTAGACAATTTCGCTCATCTACTGACTTTAAAGCGATTGAAAATAGATAAGGTATGCCTACTTTCTATCAATACTAGACAAAAACATACTTTCAGGTACTTTATTTTTAGTCATAACTTTATGGTATATACCGTCGTTTATACCTAAATCAATTGCTTTATTTACTACAATCATTGCGTTCAAACTTTTAGTAATGTCTTTTGCAAATGCAACATGAATTGAACGTTTCTCAATAACGTCAGAATCAAATGATATTTCGTTTTTAAATTCAATTAATTCATTACTTAACAAGTATTCACCATAACTCTGCGACATAATAAGACGGTCTACTTTTTGATTATAAAGTAGTTTAAACCCTTGTTGAGCAGTGGCAACTTCTAACAACTCATAAGTATGATAACCTTTTAATATTTTGTCATGTACACCTAAACGAACACTCGCAATAACATTTTCTTCGCCTTTTCTATCTTTATGATAAAAAGCACCAAATGCCCCCATACCAATTGGGTTTGACAATACCGCCCACTGCTCTCTTCCTGGTAGATTAGCCGCTAAAAATAGACCGTCAGCTTTTCCTGACTGAGTATAATAGTTTGCTCTTGCCCAAGGTAAAACAATGGCATCCACCTCATACCCCAATTTAGCTAAGCTTTGATTTAAAAATTGCCAACTCGCACGATAGATTGGGTAATTTTCCTGCAGCATTTTTTCATGATCATGGCCAACTGCAAACGTAATGGTTTTATCTTTTTCGCTGGCATTTAACAAGCCGATATTAAAGCAGAAAATGCAAAAAAGAATGAGAGTTCTACGAATCATAGTAATCTCTTTTTGAAGGTGAATTTTTAAATTATATAAGATTTAAAAATAAAAGTTATATTTAAAGTGCTTGCTAATAACATAATAGGCATAAGCTATTTCAGTAAGGGGCCGCCCTTTAGTCTGTATCGATTAATTACACCCTAAATTTCACAAAAACGGGAAGTGAATTTATCACTATGTTTCAATAATCTGCCTGCAATCAGTCACCCCTAAAAAATTACGTAAGGCCTCCAATAAAAAGCTTAACTGTATTTTCAGTTGGTGCCCCATTTAATTGTTGGGTTGAAATAAAACACTTGAACTCTGTGAATAAAAAATCAAGGAAAAACCGCGACCAACTTGCGCGGTATTTTACAGTTTTGAACCCCTTTGTGGTTTTACTAAATACAGCCTCAAATCCCAATAAAAGGAGAAACTAAAGGCAGATGCAAGCCATAACGGTAAAACCAGCCCAACACCGTTCAGCAAGCCGAGGAATAAGAAACTCACCAAAGGTGATAATTAATTTTTGTGTAGCGTAAACAGTCCTATATTCACGGCACTAGGGATCCAAATAGCTAATTGAGACTTTAATACTTGTGTTTCTATATTCATTTTATCTGAACAATAGGCGACAGCCTCTTTGTAACAATGCTGATCTTTTTTTAGCTGAAGCAAGAAATCGGTTTGCCAGTCGTTTAACATAGTGACTTTTAAGCGGTATTGGTGGCGTGATATGGCAATATACGTTTGCTCTGGTGTGGGCACAAGAGATGACTTACCTTGCTCAAGCTCAGCGACTAAAGGCAGTAAAGGATAATCGCTTTGAATAAGCTGTACGGACTCAGGTACTGCTATTATAAAGTCTTGCGCAATACCGCAAAGTAGCTCAATTTCGCTAATGGACAAAACTTTATGTGCTGTTTCAGGCCCTGGCTTCAAAAGTGTTAATGCTTTTGCTCTTTCAAATTTAGCTAGTTCTGCGGGTAGACAAAACATAGCTTGCTGATGCGGGCTAAAATCGCCTGTGGGTTTTGTGTGCGCTAAAAAATCAGCGAAGCGCGAGCCTAGCTGGTGCATAGTCCAAGACTCCGATGGCAAGGTGACAATAAAAGCTTTAGCGAAGGTATCAAATACTTCCTTACCCATGAACTGGCAAAGTAGTGCAAACTCCCCCCTAAGGCACTCGACTAAACGTATCACATAACCTGCAGCATAGATGTCGACCCTTCGCATGGCATTAAGGGTGCCACTGCTTTTAACACACTTATATAAAGTTAAGCCTTGTGAAGCAGCAGTATTAAGCTTTTGTGGCAAATCACCTCGCACCATTAAAACGGTGCTAAGCCACTGCTGGGTTTGTATTAAGTCTGGTGTTTTCATTGATCTAACTCTACTCGCTTAGACATGGTGAGGCGTGCCGCATCTAAACGCTCGTTAACTATGGGGGTTGAAAGCGCGTTAGTGTTAATAATCGTATTTTGTTCCGGGATATGACCTGCTAGTACCAGCTTTGCTTTGTTTAACTCTCCAACCAGCTCAGAAAAACTGGGAATATTGGCATCCCACTCAAGTAAGGTCGAAGTCCCCCCAGTTAAGCGCTGCGCCAATTGGTAAAGCTGCCAAACCTTATAGGGGACAGGCTGGTCATGAGTGTCTATCAAACAGTCTCCACAATCACTAGGGCCTGCAAGGTGTATTTGAACAATGTGATCGAGGGGTAATTGGCGAATAAATTGCTCGGCGTCAAAACCATGATTAAAACTACTAACAAAAACATTATTTACATCCAATAACATACCGCATCCTGTTGCTTTGACGAGCTCACAAAAAAACGCGCTTTCAGTGAAAGTAGAGTGTTGAAATTCAAGATAAGTTGACGGGTTTTCAAGCACTAAAGGCCTCTCTAAAAAGTCTTGTACTTGATCAACGCGGTCAATAACGTGCTGTAAACTTTCATCAGTTAGCGGCATTGGTAGCAAGTCGTGACTATTTAAACCAGCAAGGCCTGTCCAGCATAGATGATCAGAAATAAGTTGAGGGTTAACAAACTCACCTAACTCTTTGAGCTTGCGTAAGTATTCAAAGTTAATTGGATCGCTACTACCAATATTCATTGATACGCCATGCATAACTAGCGGGTATTGTTCCTTTAATTTATCGAGCACATACCTACCATATCCGTGATTATCTATATAGTTTTCACTGATAATTTCAAACCAATCAACACCAAGTGATGTATCGTGTTCCAAATGGGACATAATATAAGGATAATGCTGACTTCTGAGGCCAACACCAAACCCAAGATCAGTTAGCTTTTCGATAGCGGACGCAGCAAAATCCTGCGTCCGAGTTAGATTTGTCATACGCTCTTTCCTATCAAGTTGAAGGAGGAAGTGCTAAACGAATATCTGAAGGCATTGGCTGCTCAGGCGGTTTACCGTTATCATCCAACAAGCCATTAGCATTACTGTAAGCTTGCCAAGCAATGTTGTATACAGCGTCACCTTTTTTATAAGGCATTAATACGCACTCATCTGACTTATCACTGAGAGCGGCTTGGCTTTTTGGGTAAGTATAATCTATTGCTGAGAAGCTGTTATCTTTAAGGTTAAACTTAAATAACTGCATATCGTATTCTTGGTCATCACCTGAAAGCTTCGGGAAAAGTTGAGACGCCGAAATAGGCACTGCACAACCGCCCAAGTTATTACACTTATTATCGGCTGGTGCACTTTTTGGCCCGCTCGATACACTGCCACCACAGCTGCCACCTGGCGTTGTGCTATGCACAAAACCACAACCTCCCTGCGCTTTACAATCATTACTACCTTTACAGCTGTGATATACCTCAGGAGGTGGTAAATCATTAGTGCCGATGTTGTTATAACTCATTCCTTGGCAAGCATGATAAAGCGTGTCCGCACTTTGTGGGTCGATACCGCTCACTAAATCTGGCGCTATTCCTGTAGTTGCCCAGCAGATCGAAATTCTATCTCCAGAACCTCCCATTGCTGGACCCGGAAACTCCTCAGTTTTACCCGACCAATAGCGATCTAGCGCTGTTGTGAGACCTTTAATTGTACCTACTGCTGAACTACTAAATAACTTATGAGTATCACCGATATGAGTCGCGAGCCGCAGATTATTGAGCGCTTGCACTACGCTTGCTACCTCTGGGAGTTGCGGATTAGTCGCATGTGCTATATCGCCCCCTTTGGGATCTAATAATTCACAGCTCCAAGTGTTGCCATCAGCAAACCATGTAGGCCATGTCATGTAGCGTTCACTAGAGTTTGATGAAGGGGATTCAAAGTCAACGATCAGCTTCAGCGTATCGGTGAAAATTTGAAAGTGATCTTTATATTTATTGGTGATCCGTGCACATGCTGAGCCTGATATAGGACCTTCACTGCAGCTTGCTGGGTAATCCGCTTTTAATGCATCAGCGCTTGGTTGGAACTTTTCTTCGACTGTACTCGGGTGAGCATCGTTTGATGGCGACTCCTTAGAAGCAAGAAAGTTTTGCGCCCATATCTCATTAGCCCAACGTTTACAAAGCATGTCAGCCACACCATCACCCTCACCTTGATCCGTAATGGCATTCACATTGTTCATTAAGGCTTCTTTGAGAGCTGTATGATCTGAATTTACGTTGAGCGAACCTATAATGCCCGGAAATTGTGCTTGATATTCATCATTTCCAGGGCGCTCATTGAAGTAGTCGCGCTGACTAGCTTCGCAGGTAGGCTGAATAGTTGCGTAATCTAACAAACTAGTTCCATCGTCATATTGGATCTGAATATAATCCCAATAACTTAAGTACATGTGCCCAATTGAACCAAATAGCGGCAAGTCACTTTCCTTGTAATTCGGTTTCCACCAGTCATATGGGGCTTGTTCAAAGTATTTTGGTCGTTGTGTATCTGCGTTTGGTTTTAAAAACTCTGGTTGAATAATTTTGTGAGCATTTTCTTCAGTCTCTTCTATCAACATAAATAGCAGCGTTTGCTCTTTACTGAGTTCTGTAGCATTAACACGTAAATCTTGTAGCGTTTTATTGGGAAAAATTTGTTTGAAATAAGCTTGAACCGCAGGGCTCAATTTAGATAAATCGGTAGTACAGTCCGCAAAGTTCAAAATATGTGGAATGCTACTTTTGTTGTTGTAGCACTTCCAACCATATTTTTCGTCAATTAACGCCTGACTAGTAAAGCTCGGTGTGAGGCCCAATTTACTTGCCATATTTGAGGCCAGTTGTAGATGCAGCATTTCTTCAATAAAAACACTATATACCCCGTTGAACACTTGTTGATTAACAGACAGTTCATATTTTTTAGCTGGTTTATTTGCATCATCACTGTTTCCAGCTGAGGTGTCGGTGTCAAACAAAGCAGCTAAGTTAACCTCATACTGATTGCGTCTTATTTCAGGAATGTAACCAGCCGTAGGACCAAGCCCAGGCCAATAACGACCGGGATACAGGTTCGACGAGTCTGCAATTTGGTGTGTCCCTTGAATCGAATAGAGGCCGCTCATATAAAGCGGGATTGTAAATAATTCGACGTTAATTGCAGCCTGTGCAATTGCTCTCAGACAAGATAAATCAGCCGCTTTATACTTGCTATCACGCACTTTAATTTTTTGCTTTTGCGCACTGCTGAGAAGAATATTAGCATCAATTTCTGTATCTACTGCTACCGACGGGCCCGTTTTGTTTTGCACATTCATAATTTGCTCCTTTGTGACGGTGAACGTTGTGCAATATCGCTGGCTTAAATAAGAATAAGTTAGGATCTTGATTGGTTTTCCAAGACACCTTAAAGATTTAAGCTAGTTGATGTAGGTGAGCGATGGACACTCTTTATAAAGATAGCTGAAGACAAGCGTAAAAATATTACACAGCATTACATAACGCTATAAATGCATGTGTTGCTAGAAGTAAAAATAGAAAAAAAGCATAGGGTCACTAATAATTGCAACCCTGACGAGTTTTTGTATTGAGTTTTTAATCGACCTTCCTAATTACACTCAATTGAGTATTGGGTGTAATAATTTGTAATAGATATCTTAAATCATCCAACCTAACATTTTATTAACAACGAATTTTATGTTGTTTGACAATGAAATAGATATTTACAATGGAGAAATAAATTATGGGTACCGATACTAATTTTAATATTGATGTTAATCAGCTAATTACTAGTGTTTTTGGTAGCAATAAAGATCGCAACGATTTGGCTGTTGGTATAAGGAATGCTACAAAATCAACAATAAGTATAGATTACTATATTGACCATGGTAGTTTACGAGATGTTGACGGTGGCAACAAAATTAACCCTGGGGAGCTTTGGGAAGCAGGTGTTCATGCTAAAGGTGCGGGTTCAAATATTACTATGAGCATTGAAATTTCAGGTAATAAATCTGGTTGGGCAATTATGTCCGCAACACCAGTAAATAAACAGAACTATTTTAAAGTACAACATAGTAAAACACCTTATAGTAGCTCTAAAGATGCATATAAAGCGGCTGATAAAACAAAAAAACACTACTCTGATGATGGCATTTACGATGAAAGTCATAACGGTTATACGGCAGTAATAAGTATGACTGGTGAAAGCCCTGCTGCCTGCACCATTGTTATCGAAGATAACTAATTTTAAATTTATTTGTTATTAGGCAGTGTATATACACTGCCAGAAACAGGACTGATATTGGTAGTAAACGATGACGGAGACCAAGGGCCTTACTTAATTATCAATGATGCTAAAAATATCTAAATTCAAATGGCGTTCTTTGCCAAGCCATGGTGAATATTCACACCAATCGACGTAATGACTAGATGCGTAGTCATATTTAAAGTGAGTTTAAATAATAAAAACACTTGGTTTTTAAATAAAAAGATCAAGGAAATACAGCTGCCTGCTTGATCAGAAATTTCTAATGGGTAACCCTTTGGTTTTTCTAAGTGATAAAAGTAGCTCAAACTTCAGGCATGAATGACTTGTGGTCACCTGCAAACGAGCCCTTTTGGCTGCTGCCGGTGAGGAGGTAAAAACTTACACAAGATTTTACCTCTCTTAAATTAAACTTTTAATTAGATTAGCTGCCCAACAAAGTTAACACTATTATGGGCTAAAATAGGAAACACCAAACTCCCTGTGCGCTCTCTTAGCCAAAGTAAAATAAAGCCGTAGCCGCCTGTTAATAAAATAGCGGGGAAAGAAAAGTGCCACTCTCCACCATTAAACATAACCCCATGAACGAGTCCAAATAACATCACTAAGAGCAACCCTGCAATGTTAATTGACGCACCACCTAAATTATAGCGTTCAGATATGATTGCCAACGATATACAAAATAAAAGAATCCCTCTAAACATTGGCTCCTCATCAAAGCCTGGCATTGTTGCCTGATAAAGTAAGGTTTCTAAATCGTAATTAGGTTCACCACTCCAAAAAAGTGATACAACTATCTGTAAAATGATAAACAAGCACATAACTGTAAAAGCGGGTTTTATAGAGTTTTCATTTTGCCTAAAAGTAAAACCAGCATCCGCAATACGAAAGTTAGCTTTGAATTTAACTAAAGCTAGTAGTATGACTAACCAAAGGATTATTGCCGCTACTTTTCCAGACCAATTCCACGACATATCAGGAAAAAGCATATCCAAGGGGATAACCTTTCCACCTTTAAACAAAGCAAAAAAATAGCAAACTAAAATACCTAACGAAATCAAAGACCACATTAGATTTAAATCAACTTTTTTAATTGCTCTTAATATCAAAACTAAAACTAATATAACGCCGACATTTGTAAATAAACCTATAAATAGATCTTCCATGAATACCTCTTTTTTTAAAGGCTATTTCTAGCACTTATTTTATTATTGTTTTAAGTAGTACCGAATACTAATCCTAAATTAGATACTATTAAACAATTAGTTATAAAAGAGGAGAGTGAAACGGGGTCAAACCCTAAAGGGGGCATTTTTACTAGTCAGTATGCGACTTAGTCAATACCAACTTCAAAGCGTAAAATATCACCAGGTTGGCAATCTAAGTATTTGCAAATAGCGTCAAGTGTTGTAAATCGTACAGCCTTTGCACGGCCCGATTTTAATACAGATAAATTTTGTGGGGTAATCCCAATTGCTTCGGCAAGCTCTGCCGACTTCATTTTACGCTTTGCGAGCATCACATCTAAATCAATTATTATTGCCATTAAATTACTAACTCTTGCTCTTGTTGCAGCTGTTGCGCCTGTTTCATTATCCATGCAATAACATAAATAATAAGCCCAACTATAAAGCCTATGATATCGGTGTCTTGAATCACTACAGCTCGTTTAAGCTCACTACCTGTGAACATATTTAGCAGTGTTACCAACAACGCGGGATAAAAAGCCACAAATATAAATTGCAGTAATAATAAGCCACCAAGCCATTTAAAGCATTGAATATTCTTTAAGTTAAAAAACAATCCTTTACGGTAAAGCATAAACAAGCGAATTAAAATCAGATTTACAATAATGTATGGCAACATTTGCGGTAACGCTAACCAAGTGATTGTATTAAAACTGTTTGCCGTTAATGTACCTGCAGTACCTTTCCAAGAACCGGTAACTTCAAGCCCTATCCACAAGTGGGTACCGTTAGCTTGAGTAAAGTTTAAAACATCACTGCCATTAAGTAACAATACAACGGCGGTAATTAATAAAGTAGTTAGGGTCAAAAAAAGTAACGCTAATATTACGTTACTCATCATTACTATTCTTTTCATTTTAAGATTTCTTTGCATTTAACTGCATTACTAATCGCTGATAATGTAGCTGCAACTTATCACCAGTCAATGCATTACCATGGTGCTTGCCCTTTACAATATATAATTGCTTTTGCTTTGAAAGTGCATGTTGGTATAAAGTTTCAGCTAAAGCAGGAGGTGTTTGAGTATCATCTTCTCCGGTAATTATTAAAAGCGGAGCAGTAAATGATTCCACTACCTTTAAATTATCAACCCTAGCTAGCTCATCACTAAAGTTAACCTCTACGAATGGCTTTACAAACCAAGGCATACGTTGCGATGTCATTTGCTTTACATTAGTAATACTTCCTTCAAGTACTAGCGCATCCGCGGGCCGCTCACTTGCAACATACCCTGCAATCATGCTGCCTAAAGAGTGTCCATGTAAAATAGTCGGAGTGCTTTTTAAATCTGTACGGGTTGCAACATAATCATAAACTGACAATGCATCACGCTTTAAGTTTTCAATTGTCGGCGTGCCCTCACTATTACCGTAACCTCGATGATCAACCATTAAAATATTTACATTCATTGGCAGTATTTGTTGTGCAGATCTACCTCCAGCAACGCTTACACGAAATTGATTACCACCAAAATAAATTACCGTTGCTTGCGCATTATCAACCTTTATCAAGGTGCCACTCAACGCCACGTCGTCAAACCCATTTATGGTTATGTTTTCTGTTGTCGCTGTTTGCTCAATTTTACGCAGCTTTGTAACCTGTACTTTTTGATCTGGGTTCAGAAAATTTGACTCTTCAATCGAAATTGTTGTGCATCCAGTTTGCAGCACAACTAACACTATAGTAGCAAGAGTAAGTAACTCGCGTTTCATTTTAAATTCCTTCTATTAAAAAATCACTATGACACTCAAAAACTAAAAAAACAATTAAAATTACCGTAAAACGATAACTTATTATTGCTTTATAATATTCAAATGTATTTTCAGCATTCCTTTCTGTTATAAGATCGGGCTAAATTACAACGATGTCTAACTCGGTATTGTGCCGCAATATAAGAAGAAGTTCGCGAATAGAGAGGGCACAGCAGCCCCGTTTTAGCTGTCGTCACCACAAAGACAAAAAATTGAATAAGGTTTCTAATTTCTAAAGATGCGAGACGCATTCACATTATCTGTAATGGTAATCTCAAACATCTATTAGGGCCCGCGCTCCAACAAGCTAAACGCCTACAATAAATAACACATACTCTTGGCTTTTGAGCGAGTAAGCATATTTGTGATTTGTTGGGTTTCGTTTCACCCAATCCAATCTAAGCTTATACAATTAACATTAATCACCACACACAAAAAAGCCGCTGCATTGCTGCAACGGCTTTTGTAGCTTTGATAAGTGTTAGTCTCGTATGTGTGAGCCCGAAGATATAGAAAAATAGATTGCGGTCGCCGTACACGTTACAAATACCGATTTGGGTTACTCTCATTTGTTTTTGTGACTAAAGTTTTTTAAGTATTCCATTTGCTTTTTTTGCCGTCTTTTAAGCCTTTTAATAACATTAACACTCACCTTTAAATACTTACTTTTAAAAAGTAGCAATATAAATGAATTAAAAATAATAAATAAAAATGAAAGTTCTAAACCATTAAATAAACGTTCACTTTTTTGCTCAAATATTAAACCTAAAATATAAACTAGGGACACAGCTATAGAGCACCCAGCAACTAAGCGGTAAACTTTAATAACCCAGCTTCTACCAGTAGATATGAGCGCCCCAAGAAAGATAAACACACATATGCCAATAAAAAACCCGATAACCCTAGGTCCTAGCTCATTTGCAGTATCATATGGCCAAAGCATGATTAATATTGTAAATGCTAATGATGAGTAGCTAATAACGCTTGATACAATGGCTAAAGCACAGACTAAGCTGTATTTTAGTTTTAATATTGAATTACTCTGTAAGCTAGTAGCTCTCACTTCACTGACCATCACCTAAAACCATTATTCAAATAATACAGATGAAAACATTAGTAGTGCGCAAAGCATAAAAATTACAAAATACAATTTAAATAATCTCGAGACGTGAACTGGTACCTTGTTTCTATCACTTAATAAATTATACCGTTTTGCATACCAATCAAATAAAAATACGCTGCCATAATGAAGTAAACCATGAAGCGCCATAAAAATATTTAGGGAATAGTAGCGATTTCCATGCTCTAAAATATCTTCAACCGTTCTGAGCTTTTTTGCTTTTAAATAAAAAGCTAAAGGTAACAGAATGATAAAAATAACACTTAAGCCAACACCAAAAAATATCAAATCCATTATTTAATCAACAAAGAAGAAAAGCAGTTAATCTAAACAAAAATATGCCATAAGGCATGCTAATAAAAACATAAGGCTAAATGTTATAAACAAAATATAATAAAGCTTAAACCACATCTGCAAATTTTTGGGTACTTTCTCTCTCTCCTTTATTACCTTATAACGTCTTGCATACCAATCGAATAGAAATATAGAACCGTAGTGTAATGCTCCGCTACCAGCAGTTATGATATTTAATGAGTAAAAACGATTTCCATCGTCTAGAACATCCTCTACCAACCGTGTTTTTTTTATCTTTTATAGCTATTAACATTGGTAATATTATAAATAAGAAAAGACCCGCAGATGTAAGAAACAGAGTTAAAAACCACAACTTAATAGGCTCCATTACTTTTCAACAACCTCATATATTAACTCGCCTATAACCCCTCCAGCATAACCTCCAGCTTTGCTTGCCTCAACCCTATCAGCGCAATTTCAACATACCCACCTTTTCAGGTTTTTGGCCATGTTGGCTACAGTTTTATAGTCTTGAAATAGTAATAGGGATTTCGATTTGCAGATGGTTGTGACTGGTCATTAAACAATACGAATGCACTTCAATATTAAATCGAAGGCTTACTTGCTCAATATAATATAAAAAAGACTTAAAGCCCGTCACCATTCAAAAAGGTGTTTTCATGCCCTCTTGCGCAATACATTAAATAATAAAATGCATTCCTGTAGCTTTTTTATTTATATTATTTCTTATTAAACTTTGGCTTACCAATTTTAGTAAAAAATAACGTTATAACGATTATAAGCATTATCACAAAAGCATAGCTACCTAAAAACTGGAAAGCTCCAAATACGATCGCAACCAACGCGGTACATAAAAGTATAAAAAAAATATTTTTTAGCATGCTATACATATCCAGTACTTAAATTAAAGGAAATCAAGAGTTCTAATGAGTGCCTTCTGATCCTTTAGTCTTCATGGAGATCACTCTAAAGATTAAGACCTGATCTCCATATTAAAAAAGAAAAATTTATAAAGTTAATTAAGATTCACTTATGGTTTTAAGCTCTTTTATGAAACTTTCATCATCTTTTAATAAAAAGCATTTTGCCAGTTGTATATCAACTTCATGCTTGGCTTTTAATTGAGGTGAGTAATTTTTAACCAATAACGCAACCTGTTGAAACTTATTAGCCGAATAGCTACTCATTTCAACAATTCCACCTGTTATTTTACTAATATCATTAGTAGGAATATTATTATCTTTGAAGTACCAAAAAAAGCAATTTGCACTAGCAAAATCCATCAGTGGTTTTTTACTTCCCTCTGGCATAGATGAGCATGAAAAGCTCAAGGTTAATAATAAAAAAACTCCTATTACCTTAAACTTCGACATCACGATGCGTCCCAAAATAAAACAGTATGCATGAGAGCACTGACTATATAGGCCCCTATAAAAAATATAGCAAATGCTGAAACGGCTCCACCTCCTGTATATCCGGCTTTAGCTTTTTCTACCATTAAAACATAGATGCTCAACCCTATACTTACCTTAAACCACAGCCAGTAATCGTTACTAAATAACGGTATTGCTGCAAAAGCAACGATCGGTACTAGAATTTTACCTTCTTCGTTTTTGTGTAAAAAATAAAAAGCCAAAACAGCAATATATAAAAATGGCGTTACATCACTCATATAAACAACTTCCTTGTAAATATAAAATTAAAATAAATAAATTTTAACTATTGTACTTATTAATCAATACTAAGCACTTAATAAAATTGAGTTTAAAAGTAAGAACACTTGGCATTGTTGAATAAAAAGATCAAGAAAACATAGCTGTTTGCTTGAGCGGAAATTTCTAATAGGTGCCCTTATTTTTAATATTCATAAACATAATTTGATGAATAAGAAGCGATGTGGAGGTAGGGAGAAATTATTTCTTATAAGCAGACTTTGCTAATATCAAACTGATGTAAAAAGTTAGTATAGATAACCCAAATAATAATAAAGATACAGACCAACCAAGAGGGCCTGTTTCACATCCGTTACTGTATTTACAAGCAATGGTATTCGGATCTAAGATGAATTGATAAGAAAACCATCCTAAAAATAATGAAAGAGCTAATAAAAGTAGGGCTAATATTATTTTTGACTGTATGGATTTTAACGTTGTTGACCCATTTCCGGATGGATATTTTCGTATCAGATACAAAAGAAAAAAGCATCCAATACCAAAGACTGTTAAGGTTAAACTATATAATATATTAATTATTTTAGGACTAAGAGTTGATATGAAAATTAATAAAGCTGAAATTAATATTATATAGATTAGCTCTGAACGCATAATTATGCTTACTCTCTTGCACTGCAAGAAATAATTAATTCGCCGCGACTCTGTGAAGTAAGAGCAAAGTAAACATTCATTTTATGATTATCATTAGTCCTTGGAGCGCTCCTAACGCTAATCGTATCTTTTTTAGTTTGTGAAATGGTAATCTTAAAAGAGCTAATCCAGGGATTTTGTACACCTGTTTGTATAACCGTTGCAGCTGACGCGTTTACAGTAACTTCACCATTTTTATAAATCAACTTATCATCATTAAGAGCTGTCGAAAGGTTTACCAAATCACCCTTTAGCATTTTAGGAGCGTCTTCAAAGTAATTTTCATTAATAATTGCGCAACCAATTTTATTCATAGGAAAAGATTTGGAAGCCGATATACCACTAAATAATATTAATGATATAGATAGAAATATAAACAAAAGTTTCTTTTTCATGTGAATTATCAGACCAATACTGTTAAGGATAAAATATGCCTTTACCGGGGGTTATATCATTCGCAATCTGCCAGCGAAGAATTTTCTCTAACTCCCAACCTTTCCTGCTTATTTCTCCAATAGTAGCGTCTTCAATCTCTCGTAAAATCAATCCTAACTTTTCAGTAATACTAAAATACTCGTCGAGCTTATCTAATGAATAGGCTATGGCTAGGCCGATAAATAGAGCTACAGCCAGAGGAGCTGCGGCTATTGTAGTTGTTGTTCCTACAGCAACTGCAGCAACCGCAGCGGCAATACTTGATACACCGACTTTTATCAAAGATACAGCTAAATCGGCAAGTAAATTACTAAGTAAAACCTCATCTTCTAAAAAATGTTGAAGTATTATAATTGGAACTGTAAAAAATATTGTTAAGCGAGCACCGGAACGAGCACTCTGAATTATGGCTGAAGTTTTCCCTATAGCCATATCGACAACTCGAGCATTTTTAGCTGTTTTAGTGAATATGGTTTTAAATTCGAGTTTACCTTTAAAAATAATATACTTCTCACCTCGAATATATTTTTCATAAACGCGACCAGTAAAACCTAGATCGCGGATCATTTGAATTAATACTCGACCATCTAAAGCTGCTGATATATTACCAGCCACGACTCGGCTTGTAGAGCCAGGCTTATCTTTTGTAGCATTCTTGTGTAATTCGATTAGTTCTTTTTCACTTAGTAGATAAAGTGTTTGATGGTTTTTACGGATGGATTCTATTAATTTTTTATTATTCTCGATATCCCTGATTTTTAAACTATTCATACTCAATCCTTGTAAGCATATTCACATTTAGTTTGTGATAAGCTACCTAAGTTGGATTAAAAAATCAATATTTCTTGTTTTAGTAATTGAATAAGGCATTTATAAGGAGTTATTTTGAACTGGCAATACTTAAACAAGTAGCCTTTGAAAAAGAAAAGGATCAAAAAAGGTGTCACCCATTAGGTATACAACAATATCACACCACAAAAGACTCGTTCCTCAGAATGGTAAACCCAAACTATATTACAAAATGTATAGCCTCTAAGATAGCCCAATCCAGCAACACCTAAAACAGCACCTCCAGCTTTGCCTGTCTCAACATACTTGGCCTTGGTACAAGCTTGCTTATCTCCTTCTATGCATGCTTTTATGATATTTAAACTGCCCTCACACCTATCAGAGCAATTGCGACATACCCGACTTTTTTCAGGTTTTTGGCTACATTTAAAGTGAGTTTAAATGGTAAGAACACTTGGTTTTTGAATAAAAAGATCAAGAAAACACAGCTGCCTGCTTGACCAGAACTTTCTAATGGGAGAGACCTTTCGTTATTGTATAGTAGTAAAGTATAAATCTAAGTTAGTGGTACAAAGCCCAAAATCTTAACCTACAACTCAGTTGCGCTATTGCTAAGGCTAAGCCCTGCATGTAACCTAGTTAAGATTTTTCAAACCAGTCAATCAACATGTACAAACGTAAACTATTTTATTTTGGCCTAACCACTGCGTTTATTTTATTTTTAGCCTTGCTAAGCACTGCTATTTCAGCCCATTTAACACGTGAAAACTTGCACCAGAGTAATATTGCTCAGTCTTTACTTGTAGAGCATGAAAAGTTATCGAGTATTTCATATCGACTGTTTAAACAACTCACAGATGAAATTATTTTTGGACGAAATGCTAACCAAGCTTATGTTCGAAAAAAACAAAACTTAATTCAGCAGTCTATCAGTCAAATACGAAAACTAGAGCAGGAACAACGTGATGCACTTGGCCTATCTTTTACAAAAGGAAGCGTAGAAGATACCGATGAACTGGTAAGACTGATCGATGAAATAACCGTTGAGTTTAGGGCCGTAGTAGTTAGTGACAATAAAGCTCCGCTCAGTCAACAAGCACAGCTTCGCCGACTGCTAGAAGTAACTATTGATGACCAATTTAGAGAAGCCATTAATTCTGCTGTTTCCAGACAAACTCATGTTGTAGCTGCAATTAACGCTCGAATTGATGCTCTCAACACCACTATTTTATGGTTTGCATTAGGCTTAGGAGCATTATCTATACCACTGATACTGTATGGCTGCTACTGGCTTTTTAATCAGCTGTATCAACCCCTTATACTGATTGCAAATGCAACCAATTCTATTGCTCTTGGTCATTATCAAAAACCCATATCGGTTACGCTAGATGACGAATTTGAAGAGCTTGCAACATCAATCAACCAACTCGCTTTAAGGCTTCAAGCTCATGAAGAAAATGCGGCGAAGTCACGAAAACAGTTAGAATTAGAAGTAAAGCAGCGCACCAGTGAACTCACTGAAGCAAATTTACAACTCACCAAAATTGATTCACGCCGCCGGCAATTTATCGCTGACGTTTCACATGAGTTACGAACCCCATTAACAATTATTCGTGGCGAGGCACAAGTCACCCTAAGAATGAACTCTGTTTCTGAAGATGACTATAATCAAACTTTAAGTTCCATACTTGAACAAGCTGTAAATTTAAGCCGCTTAGTGGATGATTTATTGCTACTCACACGTGCCGAGATGAATCAGCTGAATTTAGAAGTAGCGCCCGTGCAGATAATGCCATTACTTCAGTCAGAAGTCGCAAAATGGAAAAAGCTTGATGTTAACCGTGCAATCACATTAATAGCAGCGCCTGATTTAAATGACGTGATTGCCACCATTGATAAACAAAGATTACAGCAAGTACTTTCAATCTTGATTGACAATGCCATCAAATATTCAAAAGCCAATCAAGCAGTAGAAGTATCGCTAACAAAGCCTGATTCATTACTGACAATTGCAATTAAAGACAATGGCGAAGGCATATCAGCCGCCGAAGTTGATAATATATTTGAACGGTTTGTCCGATTTAGTAAACATAATGAAGGGCTAGGGCTCGGTCTTCCTATCGCAAAAGTGATTGTCGAGGCTCACGGCGGCAGTATAGTGGTAGAGTCATCTCAAGGGCAAGGCTCGATATTTTCAATCATTTTACCTATTGAGGACATAACATGAATATACTGTTGGCTGACGATGAAGTGCCTCTTCTTAATTTTTTATCACGAGGCCTTAAGGCTGAAGGCTACACATGCACAAGTTTACATGAACTTCATGAAGTGCTTCCATCAATAAAGAAAAACGCACCACAAATAGTGATTCTAGACAGGCTGTTTGGTGCTGCCGATAGTCTATCGATTCTAGAATCAATAAAAACATTACCTAACCCACCGATGGTATTAATGCTAACAGCTTTAGATGAAGTGCCTGAACGTGTCAAAGGCCTTGAAATGGGGGCTGACGATTATCTGTGTAAACCATTTGATTTCGATGAGTTATTAGCTCGGGTATTAGCGTTGAAACGACGCATGAATGCCCCCCAACAAACAGTACCACCAACCATACGCGTTGGTAATTTAGAGTTAGCATTACAAGAGCGAATAGCGTTAATCAATGGTGAAGAATTAGCACTGACTAAAATAGAGTTTGAATTACTACTATATTTTACTGAAAACCAAAATAAAGTCCTTTCAAGGGAGCGAATATTAAGTCGCGTATGGCAAACCTGTAGTGACCCTAACACCAATATCATCGATGTTTACGTCAGCAGATTAAGAAAAAAGTTAGAAAAAGATCCCTTATTAGTGATCCAAACATTACGCGGTAATGGTTACCGTATTGGGTTAAAGTAGCACGAACTAACAATTGTTAGCTCGTGCTTTGCAATAGTTTGATCACTTAACAATTGGTGAAAGTAATTTAGGATTTTGAACCAAATTACGTACACCATGAGCATGGTCTTCATCAAATTCATTATCATCACACCATTTACCCACACTGTTAATATCAACAACAGCAACTTGGGGTCTAACACTCCAACTAACTTGTAATGGTGATGCTTTTTCATTGTATCCAGGTCCGGTTGTTGAACCTAAATACTCAACTGCTACTCCCGTATTAATAGGTATATTTGGCGCTTGGTAATAGCCATTAACTTGCTCAATGTCTGTGAGATCATCAAAATCCAATGCATACTTATCGTTTGCTAACACAATAACCTGCCCTTCAACTCTAAGACTTGGATTCATTGTGCTTTCAGCTAAGCATGCACCAAGCGTTGGTGCAGGTTTAACTTGCGCTGAAGAATACACAAAATGTACCTCAAGTGTGTCACCAACCTGAAGTGAATTGCCCTTGGCAGCGCATATTTTTGCTTTAACAGGTGCTAACTGTGCAGCAGTTAACTTTCCATTATAAACGTAACCGGTATTAGTGCCTTTGCCATCACCATTTCCAGCATAAGTGGTAAATTCCCCCCCTTTGTGTTCAGCGTTTTTATGAAAATGGATATTACATAAATTTAGATTACTGCGATTAGGCGCTTCAGCAAAATTACGTAAATTAGTGCCATAGTCTTGATCAATATCGCGAGGCGACTGCGGGCCAAACCCCTTACCCTCAGTATTTTTTTGTAACACCTCTCGTTGTTCAGCAATAACACTGTCAGCGACAGATTTGGCATAAACTGTACCTGTTGTTAAAACCATTGCAGACAAAGCAACAGCGTAGGTACTGTTGCAAAAAATCAGCTTTTTCGTATTGGTGGCTTTCATTTTCATTCCTTATGTATAACTTGAACAATGAATGTGAGGCAGTAAATTTAAATTCATTATTCCAATGCGTTGCTTTATTACTCGCCACACTCAAACTTAGCTGATAGCACCGTAATAAAAGTGTGATAGCGAGGGCATGCAACCATTACTATGATATTTACTCAATCCGTTATAAAACTAACTGCCCCACACATATAAATTGGGCTATGGATAGATATGTTATTGAAAATATCTAAAAAAGACTTTGCGGGAAGATTAAAATTAGATTAAAAATGGTATGTAATATAAACAAACTCTGTATTTTAAGGTCTATCGGTTTAGAGCTTGCTACTTGCTAAAGCCAAGCTTCAATCTCACATTTACCTCCCTCGTCATCACGCCCTGAAAATAAGCAATTGATGAGTAATGTCGCGCATGGATGCGCGATAAGGCGAAACCAGGCCATGGATGCCCTATCTTCGCCGTTTACGTTCACATCAATTAATTATTTGAAGGAAATAGCGTGATGCTCGGGTGCGCTGGGAGGTGACGAATAACCGAAGCGCAGCTTCGCAGTATGAGGAAGTGAAGGCATGGATGCCGACAGTAACCCAGCTTCAAGGATGAATCATTTGCAGCAGAGTAAAATTTGAAAATCTATCCCCTTCTTTGGCTGCCGTTGGACTTCCCAGCTTTCACTAGACAGTTTTTAATTCAGAATAATACGCTTCTTCAAACTTAGCAGGTGAAACACCGCCTGTATGTGAGTGGCGCTTTTTTGGATTGTAAAACATTTCTATAAAATTGAATATCTCACCTTTCGCATCTTCGCGTGTCGAGTATATCTTACGCTTAACTATTCGCTTTTTAATTGTCGCAAAAAAGCTTTCAGCAACCGCATTATCATGACAGTTCCCAGCACGGCTCATCGACGGCACAAGATTATGTTCTTTCATAAATGCGAGATAGTCAGCGCTACTGTATTGACTACCTTGATCACTATGCACCATTACCTCAGCCTTCGGTTGACGTTGATATACAGCCATCAGCAGTGCGTTTATAACAAGGCGCTTATCCATATTTTTATCCATCGACCAACCCACAATACGCCTAGAGAATAAATCCATTACTGTTGCCACATATAAAAAACCTTCATAAGTTCTTATGTAAGTTATGTCGCTCACCCATGATTGATTCGGCGCAGGTGGGTTAAATTGACGCGCTAATAAGTTATCTGCAATCCGCGATGTCTTACCGCCTTTAATATGGCGACGCTTATACCCAATTTGTGCTTTAAGCTTATGTTGTCGCATGATCTTAGCGACACGATTTACGCTGCATTGCTCACCGGCTTCACGTAAGTCTGCATGTATCCAAGGGCTACCATACGTGCCACCACTGGCTACATAAAACTCTTTAATGAGCTTCAACAAACGATTATCTTCAAGCGTTCTATTGCTTAAAGGCTTTTTCAACCACGCATAAAAACCACTGCGATGCAGCTTAAAAAGGCGGCACATCGTCGTAATGGAAAACTCACTTTGATGATCACGAATGAAGCCGTACTTTACTCGGGGTTGCTGGCAAAGTACCTTGCGGCCTTTTTTAAAATATCCCGTTCCTCCGTGACACGTTTCAATTGCGCTTCTAATTTAGCGATCTTTAATTTTTCATCGGATGGTTGAACGGATTTAGGTTTATCTGATAATTGGCTTCGCCAGTGATATAGCGTTTTAGTAGAAATATCTAACCGTTCAGCGACTTCTGCAACTGAATATCCGCGCTCAGTAATTTGTTTAACAGCCGCTTCTTTAAACTCTTGGGTATACCGTTTACCTTTGCTCATAAAACACCTCTTATTAGAAGTTACAATGTAACTTATTGGGTGTCTAGCAAACTATGGGAAGTCCAAAATAATCATATTTAGAAATATGGAGATTGAATTCGTCTATGCTTGCACACAATGGCTTACTTTGTACCCGGCTAGGTCTTATCGGTGAACGCTTTGGATCTTTAGACAATGATTTACGGGCTTTAGGTTGCTGATTCAGATCAAAATAAGCAATTTTTCCATGTTGATAGTTAACATCAACAACCAATAAATTTATTGAGTTTTTTTCTGTATGAATAATGGTGTGTTTATGAAACATACTATGCGACCTCTTTAAGGATAAGAGGTCTATATGGATTTATTCTAACTTCAAGATTTGCTGGTATTTGATGAGTCCAAATTCCCCATTGGAACAAAGCATATAAATCAGAGTAAGACAGCATTAATTTTGATGTTAGCTTTTCCAGGTTAACTTTTACTTCATCGCTTTCATTAGCTAAACATAAATTTACGAATTCATATAAAAACCGTTCTTCATGCTCAATGAATTCATTTTTGTATTTTGCAGACTCTCGATGTGCTTTTAGGTTATGGGCACAAGTTTTAGAGATATGAGCATCAGTTATGAGCCGATATAAAATCCCTAGTTCCTCGTAGTACCTGCGCTCCAATTCAAGCTTGAACAAAGTACGATGTACGGAAATCGGATGTTTTGATTTAAAATCAAGTGAGTCCATTGGTTTATATGAACGAGCTATTTGAATCACTTTCCTTTGGATTGGATCGTATTCTCGGCATAATAAGTCTGTAGACATGATGTAAGCCTCACCATCACTATCTTGAGGGTATTTACCGCCCATTTCATTCGCGATTTTAATTGCTCGCTCAATGTCCCATAGTGGGAACTGTTCAAAATAATC